>NZ_JAGQAY010000007.1:0-109713 GCF_024345355.1 Cyanobium sp. WKJ7-Wakatipu | reverse complement strand
GCCGATAAGATCGAGATCTGTTGCGGCTGAATGGCTTTCGGGCACAGGGAGGAGGCAATTCCGCCGACCTCAACTCATGCTGGCAGCCCAGGCAAGCTCGCCTGTGCCAGACTTTGAATCAGCCCTGCTCCTGACGGCCTGCTGCAAGCCAGTCTTGCGCTGCCCGGGTGTGGCGCAGCTCTTCCATTGGGATGCCAGCGATCACCATGATTTCCTCGTTTGGTTGTCAAGATCAGGGCGGTTGGAGAGGATATCTCTGCTGCTGGTTTGCAGTTCGCTCTCTGGGCGAATTGGCAGCGTGAGCAGGTTGAGCAGGGGATCCAAAGAGGGCTGCCGGCTGAGCTCGTCCAGATTGATCCAGTCCACCTGCTGCAGAAAGCGGTAGGTCTGTGTCGCCAGACTCAAGGAGCACCACCGGAAATTCAGGGCTGCCGGTTTCGGCGCAGCCGGTGCTTGGGCGCGGCCACAAAACACCATCGAGGCGGTGGCTCAGCTCCTTGATTTCAAGAGCTTCAAAACGGTAGAGCTGATCGCCGGGGGCACCTGGGTCGAGGCCCAGCGCATTGGCGGCGGCGGCTGATCCAGGCAGCAGTGAGCGGATCAGGTCGGGTGCACTTTGAAAGACTCGGTAGTACCAGCGATCGGTGTTCACTGGTTACGGGCGCTGGCTGGCGAAAAGTTAGCTGCGGCTTGGGGTGCGGCGGCACCAGGGTTCGTTCCAAGTGGGCAGCCTGGCGGCTCAGGGAGAAGCCTTGGCAATTTGGATGCCTCTCTCGATCTGTACAGCCTGTACTGATTCATGCACAGTTGCAAATCAGAGGTGGGAACTTGGCAATGCGAATTAGGCGTTTAGGAAAGCATTAGCTCCTCAGGCCGCAGGGGCAGCCGTGGCGTGAACAATTCCCGGACTAGCGGAAGTCCCGGTTGCGCATGAGCCGAAAGCCCAGGGCTGCCGCCAGCAGCACTAGGTCTGCAAGCACAAAGCCAACCAGACCAGCTTTCAGCAGCCAGCTGCTCAGCCGAAAGCGAAATGCTGCTTCCGTCGACGCCAGCACCAGCCAGCCCGGCCGCACCCCCAGGCCCAAGGAGCTGGCCTGCGCCAGCTCCTTGGGCAAACCGAGCCGCCGCAGCGGAGCTTCGAAGGCTTCGATCTGGAAGATGTTTTGGCCCTTACTCCAAAACAAAATCGAGTTGGCACTGGTCAGGTAGCCCATTCGAATTTTAACTGGTGGATTTCGGGTTATCCAGCAGATGCGCTCACAGGCGCAAGGGCTGCAGCTCCCGCGGAATGATGCCTTTTAAGTCAAGCAGCAGGCCGCCAGGCTGCAGCAAAAGCTGCCACTGCTCGGCCCCCCAGGCGGCAAATTCGCGGTGGGCCACCGCGGCCACCACGGCGGCGTAGCGCTGCTCTGCTGGCGGCTCAGCCTGCACCGCCAGGCCATATTCGCGCTGAGCTTCCGCCCCATCCACCCAGGGGTCCACCACCTCAGCCTCCATGCCGTAGCGCTTCAGAGCTTCAATCACATCCACCACACGGGTGTTGCGCAGATCTGGGCAGTTCTCCTTGAAGCTCAACCCAAGCACCAGCACCCTCGCTCCAGCGATCACCAGCCCGCGGCGGGCCAACTCCAGCACCAGCTGCTCCACCAGCCAGCGACCCATGCCGTCGTTAATGCGCCGGCCCGCCAGCACCACCTGGGGGTGATAGCCCAGCTGCTCTGCCCTATGGGTGAGGTAGTAGGGATCCACACCGATGCAGTGGCCGCCCACCAGCCCCGGCCGGAAGGGCAGGAAATTCCACTTGGTGCCGGCTGCCTCCAGCACATCCAGCGTGTCGATGTCCATCTGCCGGAAGATGATCGCCAGCTCGTTCACCAGGGCGATGTTGAGATCGCGCTGGGTGTTTTCGATCACCTTGGCCGCTTCCGCCACCTTGATGCTGGCTGCCAGGTGGGTGCCGGCATCAATGATCGAGCCATAGAAGCCATCCACCCAGGCCGCCGCCGCCGGCGTGCTGCCGCTGGTCACCTTGATGATCGTGGTGAGCTTGTGCTCGTTGTCGCCAGGATTGATCCGCTCGGGGCTGTAGCCGCACACAAAGCCGTCGTTGAAGCGCAGGCCGGATTCCCGCTCCAGGATCGGCACGCACACCTCCTCGGTGGCACCGGGATACACCGTGCTCTCGTAGATCACCACGGGAATAGTGCTGGCGCCCTGGGCGGCGCGGGCCTTGAGAGCCTTGCCCACCGTGGCGCTGGCCTTCTCCAGCGGCGTGAGATCGGGCCGCTTGGCACTGTCGATCGGGGTGGGCACCGTGACGACGAATACGTCGGCCTCCGCGAGTAGGGCCGGATCGTTTGTGAACTCCAGCCCCAGGGCGGCCTGGAGTTCCGCAGGGCTGATTTCGTTGGTGCGGTCGTGGCCGGCGCGCAGCTCGCTGAGGCGCTGGGTATTGATGTCGAAGCCGATCACCCGCCGCTGCAGCAGGGCCCCCGTGCGACGGCAGGTTTGGGGTTTGCCGAATTCCACCGCCAGCGGCAGGCCCACATAGCCCAGGCCGATCATGGCCACGGTGCAGGTCGTCAGCTGCGGCAGAGAGAGCTCCATCGGCGAATCGGGGGCTGAAGCTGGGGTGGACAGAATCGTCAAGAGTGTGGAGAAGATGGGAAGGCGGATCTGGCTGGGCGTTGGAGTAACCACCAGCATGGCGGTTGTACTGGTGGCAGCCGTGGGTTGGATCAGCAGCGATGCCCGTGCCCTGGCCCGCTTCAGCCACCAGCACGGGTTAGACACCCCGGAGAAGGTGTTCACGGCGGTCAATCAACGCTGGCATCAGGCCAGGGCCAGCGATCCGGTGCAACCTGGGCAGAGCATCCAGACCATGCTGGCCAGGCCAAGTCACCGGCTCTGGTGCGATGAGGGAGCCATTTTGATCGGCCTGCTCAATCAGCGCCTGGGCTATCGCACCCGCCTGGTGGATCTGCTCGATGCCCGCACCGGCATCTCACACCACACCACCCTGCAGGTGCAGGAACGAGGCAAGTGGGTGACCTACGACTTCACCAGCCAGCGGCACCGCATCCCTCTGGCCGACACCGTGCCCTACCGAGCCGTTCCTCGCTACCGCGAGTATCCCGCCTCTCCGCTGCACTGGCTGCTACTGCACAACTGGGCTGCCCGTGCGGTGGTGGCAACAGTTCGCGCTCAAACGCCATAAAACTCCCGATACCAAGCCACAAACCGCGCCACCCCTTCCCGCACCGGAGTGTTCGGCTTGAAGCCCGTCCAGGCCTCCAGGGCTGAGGTGTCCGCCGCCGTGGCGGGCACATCGCCGGGCTGCATCGGCAGGAACTGCTTCTCGGCCGTGATCCCCAGGGCGCTCTCGATCGCCTCGATGTAATCCATCAGGGGCGTGGGGTTGGAATTGCCGATGTTGAACACCCGATGCGGCGCCCAGCTGGTGGCTGGATCGGGCGCGGCGGGATCAAAGGCAGGATCCGGGGCGGCCGGCTTGTCGAGCAGGCGGATCAGGCTCTCGATGATGTCGTCCACATAGGTGAAATCGCGCACCATCTCGCCGTTGTTAAACACCTGGATCGGCTCACCGGCCAGCATCGCCTTGGTGAACAAAAACAGGGCCATATCCGGCCGGCCCCACGGCCCATACACCGTGAAAAAGCGCAGGCCCGTGGCCGGCAGCCCGTAGAGGTGGCTGTAGGTGTGGGCCATCAGCTCATTGGCCTTCTTGCTGGCCGCATAAAGGCTCACCGGGTGATCCACCCCCTGCTGCTCTGAAAAGGGCAGCCTGGTGTTGCCGCCATACACCGAACTGCTGCTGGCGTAGAGCAGGTTTTCCACTTCGTGGTGGCGGCAGCCCTCGAGGATGTGGCCGAAGCCCACCAGGTTGGCCTGGATGTAGGCCGAGGGGTTCTCGATCGAATAGCGCACCCCTGCCTGGGCCGCCAGGTTCACCACTTTCTGGGGCTTGTGCTCGGCGAAGGCGGCCTCCACCGCCGCCCGATCCTCCAGATCGGCTTCGATCAGCTGAAACGGTGTGCCGGTTTGGGTTGCCGTGGCCTGCAGCTGTGCCAACCGGGCGCGCTTGAGAGAGGGGTCGTAGTAGGGATTGACGTTGTCAAAACCCACCACCGGTGTGCCCTGCTCCAGCAGCCGGCGGCTCAGGTGGTAGCCGATGAAGCCGGCAGCGCCTGTGACGAAAACGGTCATTCGGAACAGATCCAATCACTAAAGAACGATTAATGGAAGGGAAAAGCTTCGCAATCAGCTCAGCGGATTCTCAGCAAACAGCAGCCAAGGCAGACTTTTTCCGAGCACACCACACTTACAAAAAGGTCGGCAAAGGGAGAGAGCCGTGCTCATCTCCTCATTGCTGAATTGAGTTTGACACAAGGGAGAGGTGGCTGGAATCTGACAATCTTCACCCCCCCCCCATTGTGCAAATTCTGCATCAAATTGCCGCCAGTAAGGCCAGCTGGCCCTTGGATGACAGGGTGAGCAGCGCATCCATGCGGCCCCGTTCGAGCGTCTTACCAGTGCAAGCGGATGGAAATGACTGGCCCGCAATGGCTGCACAGAACTAAGAACAGCCGGCAGCGCGCCGCCCTTGATCGCTAGCATGAAGGCATGAAAGCATGAAAGCATGAAAGCATGAAAGTCGCCCCCGCATGAAAGCCCCGAAACAAGTTATCAAGCAAGTGGGCGCCAGCGGCCAGATCTCCCTGGGCAAGGAGTTCGCTGGGCGCACGGTGGTGGTCGACAGCAGCGAGCCTGGAGTCTGGGTGATCAAAACGGCACAGACCATCCCTGACAGCGAGCTCTGGCTGCATCAACCGGAAGCCGCCGATCGGCTCGATCGGGCCATGGCCGCCATGGGACAACCGGCGCAGGTTGCCGATCTCGAGGCCCTGGAGCGGCATCTGGGCAACCGGTGATTCAGCTCGATCTCAACAATCCGGAATTTCAGGCCAACTTGCTGGCCCTCCATAAGCCAGAGGCCTGGGCTGTTCTGAAGACGCTTCGCCTACTTCAGGCTATGAGCTGGGAGCAACTGCAAAGCAGCAAAGGGCTGCACTGGGAGCTGATCCAAAGCCGCCAAGGGCCCAGCGGAGAGCGGCTCTATTCCCTGCGGATCAGCCGAAGCTGCCGCGCCGTGGCTTGGCGCGATGGCACCTGGCTCCGGCTTCTCTCGCTCCATCCAGATCACGACTCGGCCTATCGCTGAAGAGCCCGATTAAACCCTTACCGCCCCGGGTGCCCGTGGACCTCGCGTCGGCCGGGTGGGACCTCAGAGCCGCACGCACTGCTGGCCGAGCTGGGGCAGCACACAGGCTCATGCTCATCGCAGTACAGCTCGTACGGAATCGAAGAGGGCCAGCCGGTGGGACTCCGGTCCCTGCTCAGGCGTTGGTCGCCAGCACTGCCCAATGCTCATCCGGGCTCTGCCTGCCATGCGGTTCTGGGAGAGATCCATCAAAACCGCGCCACCTGAAAGCCCATGCTGGCGGCGGCATCAGCCATCACCCCATCAGCGGTGGCAACAATCGAGACCGCCAGATCAGCCGCCACCGTGAGATGCAGAGCATCCAGCGTGCGCAGAGGATGCTCCGGATAACGCGCGATCAGATTCGTTGCTTCCGCAAAACGTGCATCATCCAGCGGATACCGCTGCAGCCAGCCACGATCGATATCGTCGAGAAGGGCTGCAAACAGCACAGACTCGAGTTCAACCGAAAGATCGCCCATGCGCCGGCGGCGACTCAGCAAGGAACGCATCTCTGTGACGCTGAGGCTGCTGATCACAGCCGAATCCAGCCCCTGCAGAAATTCGACAAAGGCTTCAGAACCGGCCTCGTTGAGATACCACTTCGCCAGCGCACTGGTATCGAGATAGGCACGTTTTTCGGCGCTCACCCCGGTCAGCACTCATCACGCTCGCCGCGGACCAGATCAGCTGAGCTGGTCTTCAACAACGGCATGCGCCGACGAAGGTCGGCATGGTCGGGGGGGCGCCGATGCTGCGTCATGGGCAGGACCCGCGCGATCGGCTCACCTCGCCGACGGATCACCAACTCTCCTTCAGTGGCGACCAACTCGGCCAGCTGGCCGAGATTGGCACGCATCTCACGAATGTTGAGCTCTTTCACCAGCGCCTCACGTTGTGCTGCAATTTTAGCCGCTGCAGCACAAGCCGTGGCGTGGTCGTGCTCATCGCAGCGCCAACCTCTCCAAGCCTTCAAACCGCTCAAAATCGCGATCGAAACTCACCAAGCGCCAGCCATTGGCGATCGCCAAGGCGGCCAGGCATCGGTGCACAAACGGGGCGGCAGCGGTGCACGAACAAATGCAACCCTGCCGACCAAGTGGGTAGCTCATCCAAGCTGGATTCACCCCCAGCCAATAGGCATTCAGCTGGCCCTCTCAGAGCCGTGCCAGCAGGGCCAGTTGTCCAGGCAGTGGATTGGTGCCCGGATGGGCCTGCATCAGGTAATCAAGGGCCCGCTGGGGCGTTAGCCCATGGCGGCGCACCAGCCAGGCCAGGCACACCAGCGGCGAGCGCTCCATTGCCGCCACACAGTGCACAAACACCGGGCCGTGCTCCCGCAGGCTGGCCAGCAGCTCCAGGGCCTGCTCCAGCTCCGCCAGCTCGGGCAAGCGCTCAGCCCGATGGTCGGGCAGCACCAACCGGCCACACGCAAAGCGATTCGCCAGCCCCTGCGGCGGCGGCGCCTCAGCCTCGCTGCAGAGGCTCAACACCGCAGTCACGCCCGCTTCTGTGAGGCGATCCAGGTGGCGCTCGGCCCGCGGCGCCGGCCCCACCGCCAGCTCCTGCACCAGCACCCAATCCACCCGAAACCTGCTCTGCCCAGCTGCTGGCATCAGTCCTTGTTGATCAGGTCCACCAGGGCCAAGACGTTCACCAAGCCCGTGAGTGGGGTGCTCACCGCCCCGATCGCGTCGCTGGCCACCGCCATGCCGCTGCGGTTCACCACCACCGTGTCGCCATCACGCAGGGGAGGGTTCTTGGTGTTGGAAACACCCTGGCTCAAGTTGAGCTGGAAGCGCTGGCGGGTGGCCGTGCCGTTGCGATTGATCCGCACCAGCTCCACATTGCCCGTACTGGCGCGCCAGCTCTGGGGGCCGCCAGCCGCCAGAACCGCCTGCACCAGAGGGGTGTTCGCCTGCAGCTGCACCGCCCCAGGGCGCAGCACCTCACCGATCACATTCACCTGGATCTGCTGGGGGGAGAGGTTCGCAGCTGCCAGTTCCACCGCCTCTACCGAAGGCTCAGCAGCCTGCACGATCCGAATCGTGTCGCCGTCAAACAGGAAGGGGTTCTGCTGCTGATCTCCCTCCAGCACTAGGGCCAGCAGATTCAGGCGCGCCTGCTTGTAGCTGGGCCGATCCCCCGGCAGCCGGCGCTGCAGCACCACCTGGCGCAGGTCGGCCAGCTGGGTGATGCCGCCTGCCTTCTGAATCGCATCCACCACCGTGGGCAAACCGCTCACCGTGAGGCTGGGGCCCCCTTCCGTCTGGGTGGTTTCACTAGTGGTGAGCGAATACAGGCCCGGCCGCTCCACCTCTCCCACCAGGGCCACCCGGATCGGCCGGGGCTTCACCACCCTCAGCTGCAGCTCCGGGCGCAGCAGCTGCTTGCGATAGAGCGAAGTGAGCCAGAGGTTGGCCTGCGACAAGCTCAGCCCCGTGAGCCGCACACTGCCGATCAGGGGCAGCGACGCCGTGCCGTCATTGAGCACCTCCAACGGGCCGGAGAGTTCGGGCGCATCAAACAACTTGAGATCCAGCCCGTCGCCTGGTCCCAGCAGATAGCTGTCGTCCTGCAGGGTGGCGAGCTGTGCCGGCATAGCCTGACCCACAACCTGGCCATCTAGGCCCCCGGCCCGTACCTGCAGCGCCAGCATCGCCAGGGCAGCAACCAGGGCCGACGCCGGGATGATCGGCCGTAATGCTGTCCTCAACACAGGGGGATCTGCAGCCCTAAGTGTCCCACAGCTGGCCACCAGGGATGCTGCCTCGAACTAGCCTAAAAGCCGGAACTGCACCGGCTGAGTGTCCAATCTGATCGCTCGCCCGCACACCACTCCCGGCCCCGCGTCGCACGGGAATGGGACCCTGCAAGCCGATGTGCAGATGGTGCAGGTGCGTGATTCGGGCAACCCTGCTGCCGCGGCCGCCGACGACAACCTCGATCTCTCCGAGCTGTGGAGAGCCCTGCGCCGGCGCAGCAAGCTGGTGGGTCTCACAGCCGCCGTCGTCTTCGCCATCACGGCTGGCAAAACGGCCCATCAGCGGCTGTTCCAACCGGTGTACCAAGGCAGCTTCCAGCTGCTGATCAGCGATCCGATTAGCGACGAAAACAAACGTTCTGGTGGGCAGGAAGGCCAAGGCATGTATGCCGAACTGGCACGCAACACCACCACTGCCGATATCCCAACCCTGATCGAGGTGCTGCGCAGCCCAGCCATGCTGGCGCCTGTGGCCCAGCGCTTCGGCCTTCGCGCTTCGAGCTTGGGCGGCCGCATCAGCATTGAGAACCCTGGCAACCGCTTGTCAACCGCCAGAGGGGTCATCAACGTAACTCTCACTGGAGGCGATCCCCAGCAGGACAAGCTGCTGCTCGAGGCCCTCAGCAGCACCTACCTCCAGGCCGCCCTCAACCAGCGCCAGCAGCGCCTAGCCGACGGCATTCGCTTCCTCAACCAGCAAGCCCCGGCCCTCGAAGCCAAAACCGCCGAGCTCCAGGGTGAACTGGCCGCCTTCCGCCAACGCCACAACCTGCTCGAACCGCTGATCGAGGGAGCCGCCCTTCGCACCCAGGTCACAACCCTGGAGCAGGAAGTAAGCAGTCTTCAGGCCGATCGTGCCCGCCTGGTCAATGTGCGAAGCAGCATCGTGGCCGGCACCCTCACCGCCCGCAGCTTCGAGGAAGCCATCGGCTCGGGCGCAGCGGCTGGAGGCGGCGGCTCTAGCCAGGGCCTTTCGGTGACCGGCACCAACCAGATCCTGCTCGAGCAGCTCACCAAGGTGGAGCAGCAGCTCGGCGAAGCCCGCTCCAAATTCAGCAGCGGCTCTTCGATGGTGCGCGGCCTTACCGCCCAGCGCAACGGGTTGCTGCCCCTGCTGCGCCGCAACCAGATCGAAGCCGTGGATGCGGCCCTCGGGATCAATGCCAATCGCCTCACCACTGCCCAAGGCCAGCTGGCCCAGATGGCCAGCCGCTTCCAGAAACAGCCCGGCCTGATCCGCCAATACGAAACCCTGCAACAGAAACTGCAGATCGCCCAAGACAACCTCTCCGGCTTCATCAAAACCCGCGAGAACTTCCAGCTCGAAATCGCCCAGCGCACCGTGCCCTGGAAGGTGATCACACCACCTGCCATGAATCCCAACCCGGTGTGGCCTTCCGTGCCCCGCAACCTCGCCCTAGGCGTGGTGCTGGGCCTGGTGGCCGGAGCCGGGGCCGGCCTGCTGCGCGACCGGTTCGACCATGTGTTCCATAACCCCGGTGAAGTGAAGGAGGAGCTGGGGGAGGCCCTGCTGGGCCACATCCCCCACGTGGCTTTCTTCAAAGGGGTGCGGGAAGACAAACGCTTCCTGCTGCGCGAGCTCGACCTCACGGTGGGCTCTAAAGACGAGAAGATGACCGGCTACCAACGCTTCTTCTACCAGGAAGCCCTGCGCAACCTCTACACCTCCCTGCGCTTCCTCAACTCCGATCGCCCCCTGCGCTCGGTGGCCCTCACCAGCAGCCTGCCCGCCGAAGGCAAAAGCCTCACCAACGTGCTGCTCGCCAAAACCATCGCCGAGATGGGTCAGCGGGTGCTTCTGGTCGACGCCGACCTGCGCAAACCCCAGATGCACCATCGACTGGGCGTCAACAACCTAACCGGCCTCAGCAACCTGCTCACCGACGACGAGCTGCACTGGCGCCAGGTGGTGCAGCCGGTGGCCGACTACCCGGGCTGGAGTGTGATCACCGCCGGCCAACGCCCCCCCGATCCCACCCGGCTGCTCAGCTCGTCCCGCATGCAACAGCTCGTGGATGGGCTGGCCAACAGTGGCGACTTCGATCTGATCATCTACGACACCCCGCCCGTGCTGGGCCTCGCCGACGCGGCCCTAGTGGCTGAACACCTCGATGGCCTGATGCTGCTGGTGAGCCTGGGCCGGGTAGACCGCGGCCTGCCGAAGGAGGCGATCGCCCGCATCCGCAGCGCCGGCGCCCAGCTGCTCGGCGTGGTCACCAATGCGGTGAAAGAAGAGGGCGGCAGCGCCTCCAGCTATGCCTACGGCGGCTATGGGTATGGCGGGTATGGGTATGGCGGTTATGACACCCGCAGCGCCTACGCCTACTACGTCGATTCCGACGCCGAGAGCGCCGAGCAGCAGCCCCAAAAGCAAGCGGTGGCGAAAACCTGGCCCGAGCGCACCCGCCAGCTGCAGCGGCGATTGCTGCACTGGATTGATTCTTGAGCCCCGGTTTTCCCTCCCCCCTGCGCTGGGCGCCCTGGCTGCTGCTGGCCTGGGCGCCGCCGAGCCTGGCGCTGGAGTGGCAGCCGGCAGCTGGGCCCACGGGCCAACCCGGCACTCCCCTGGCGCCCCAATGGAGCGAAGCCGAATCCCCCTTCAGCCCTGATCCCAGCGCCCCAGCCCCCCCCCTCTGGGAGCTGCCGCCAACCAACGCTGCGCCCCCTGGCCCAAGCAGCCTGCAGTGGGCGGCGGTGGCCCCGGGCCAGGAAATTCTGCCCCCCACCGCCGCTGAGGTTCTCCCACCAGCCCCGGCCAGCCTGGCCGAAGTGCAGGCGCTCCTCACCACCCAAATGCCCGGCTGGGACGACTACCTGCCCCTGCTGCGCCTGGGCCAGCTGCCCACCACGGCCCTAGTGCACGAGGCCCTGGGCCAGCTCAGCTTTCAGCAGGTGAGCCCCGGCAACGGCGGCGCCGCAGGCGGCTCCGGCAACCAGAACTACGGCTTCCGCGCCGACTACGGCCTCACCCCGGCCCTAATGGCCTCCGCCTATTACACCTACGCCGACGACCCGCTCTTCACGCCCATCCCCAGCCGGCCCTCCCAGCCCGCCAACCTCTGGACCGTCTATGGAGGCAGCCTGCGGGCCCGACTCGCGGGTAGCGACAAGTGGCAGCTCGCCGCCGAGGGAGCCCTCGAGCTCTTCACCGTGGGCAGCGGCTGCGGCGGCACCGTGAGCTGCGATGACGCCGGCACGCCCAACATCTTCAACGACTCCGGCCAGAGCGTATTCACCCGCAACTGGGTGGGTGCCCTCTCCTTGCCCCTCTCCTGGCAAGCCAACCGCAACCTGCAGCTCTCCTTTGTGCCAGCGGTGAGCTTTCTGCCGGACTCCCAGGGGGCCGACCAGGGCGGTGGCGGTGAGTTTTACGGCACAAACATCAGCCTGGGGGTGGGCGCCAGCTACCGCGTCGGCAACCAGGTGCAGCTGTTTGGCTCGGCCATGCTGCCCCTCGGCCCGGGCAACAACGCCTTCGATGGCGATCTGGTGTATTCGCGGGTGCCGGTGCTCTCGGTTGGCGCCAACATCGCCGTCAACCCCCGCATCGGCCTAGAGGCCAGCATCACCAACGGCTTTGGCCTCAGCCCCGCCACCGCCATCCTGGCCCTGCCCAGCGCGCCCTCTGAGCCCATGCTCAGCGCCCGCTTCTCCTGGAATCCCGGTGCGCTCGATTCCCCCAGCCCCCGCTACACACCCCGCCAGGCCTCCCTCGCCCTCGGTGGCCTCAGCGTCAACACTGCCCTCACCCCGGCCGATGGCACCACCCAGGTATGGCTCAATGGCGACAGCCGCGGCAACCTCTTTGCCGGCGCCGGCTACTCGGTGTCCAACGACTTCCAGTTCCAGCTGGCGGCCGGCGTGTTTAACGGCATCGAGCCCCGCAATTCCTTCGTGAACACCTACGCCGGCAACGGCGACCTCAACCTGCGCTTCGGTGGCAAGGCGATGGTGTTTCGGCCCAGTAAAAAGCTGCCCCTCTGGGCCGCCGGCCGCATCTCCGTTGGCCGCAACGAAGACGAGAGCAGCAAGCAGGGCTACCTCTTCTTTGAAACCATGAACACCTGGGAGGCCTCCCCAACGCTGGCCTTCCACCTCAACCCCAAGCTCGCCCTGAACGGCGACGGCACCAGTTGGGGAGTGGGGCTGGCCGCCAACCTGCAGCTGGGTCGCCGCTTTCAACTAATCCCAGAAATCAACCTGGTAGCGACCGATCTCGGCGGCGAAAACGGCTCCAACGGCAGCCTGGCGTTGCGCTGGCTGGCCTCGGCGTCCACCACCCTCGACGTCTACGTGTCCAATGCCGCCGGCATCTACGACCTCGGCCAGCTGCTCGGAAACGACCAAGTGCGCGTGGGCGCCCGCCTGGCCTTCAGCTTCTAGCTCTCAAGCGCACCCGGATGCCGTTGCGGGAGCGCAGGGTGAGCCGCGCCACCAGCTCCGGCTCGTGCTCAGGATCGGGCAGCACCTCAAAGCGGCGCACCAGCTCGGCCAACACCAGCAGGGCTTCCTGCTGGGCAAACGCCGCTCCCGGGCACTTGCGCGGGCCCAGGCCGTAGGGAAGAAAAGCATCGCGGGCCCAGCGCCGATCGTCTGCATTGGCATCACTCAGGAAGCGCTCAGGCCTAAAGGCGTTGGGCTCGCTCCAGTGCTGCTCGTGGCGCTGGATTACCCAGGGGGAGATCGTCACCAAGGCCCGCATCGGGCAGCGGCTGCCCGCCAGCTCGGTGTTGGCCTGAGACTCGCGGCTGAAAAAACTTAGGGGTGGGTATAGCCGCAGGGTTTCATTGAAAATGGCGGCCCCGTAGGAGAGCTGGCGCAGATCCTCGAAGCCCAACGGTAGATCCGGCGCGCCGGCCCGGGAGCCCAACACCTGCAGCACCTCAGCGCGCAGGCGCTGCTGAACCTCGGGGAAACAGCCCAGCAGATACACCGCCATGCCCAGGGCACTGGCGGAGGTTTCGTGGCCCGCCAAAAACAGGACACACACCTGATCGAGCAACTGCTCGCGGCTGAAGCAGGCGCCTGTTTCCGGATCGCGGGCTTCGATCAGAGCCGCCAGCAGGTCGCTAGGGGTGTGGGCAGCGGGGGCGTTCAAGCGGGCATCGATCGCAGCGGAGATCCAGGCGCGGATCGGGGTGGCATGGGTGGCCAGGTAGCCCTGCAAGGGCCGACGCGGCAGCCTCAGGAAACGCAGCATCAGCGCTTGACCAGCGCGCTTCTGGTAGCGAGTGAAGGCCGCAAAAATCGCCTCAGCCTCCGCCCCTTCCAGCGACCGAGACAAAATCGTGCGCACGATCACATCAGCTGTCACCAGAGTCATCTCGGCATCGACATCCACCGAGCGGCCAGCCACCAGATCACCAGCCACCTGGACCTCCAGCCGCGCCAAACTGGCCCGACAAGCTGCTGCCATCTGAGGCAAGACCCGCTGCAGCTGGGCCATTTGCAAGGCCTGGTCCAGGAGCCGGCGCTGCTGGGCCCACTCCTCGCCGTTCACCGCAAAGATTCCCCGACCGATCAGGGGCTCCAGGATCCAGAGCATGTAGGGATGCTTGGGGAAAGCCTCCACCTCGCTCACCAGCACCTGGCGCACTGCCGCCGGCTCGTTCACCAGCAACAGGTTGAGCCCCATGAATCGCAACGCCCCCACCGGAATGCGGAAGTCCCATTCATTGAGCAGGCCAAACCAGGAATAAAGGCCCCGGCGGATGCGGCGCAGAAAATTCGGCGTGTAGGGCTCTGGCGGCGGATAGACGGGCTCTTGGGTCATGGCGCCAGCAGCTGCTCGATCAGATCAAAGCCACCGCTGCGCCCTGGCTCCGCGGTGCGCAGGTATTCGAAGTGCAAATCAAATTGGTGGCTGAGCAGATCAACCAATCTGCTGAGGCCCTGGCGCTGGGCCAGGGGGATCAGCCGCAGCTCCGGGTAGGCCTCGGGGCCCTGGCGGGGCACGCCGCAGCTGGGGTAAGGGTCAACCGCCGCGAAGCAGAGGTAGTCGTCGCGGGAGGTGATATCCAGCCAGGGCAGCCGCGGTTCCTCTGCCAGCAGGGCCAGATCGTCATGAAAGGCGCGGGCCTTGCCATGCACAGCCAGGTTGGCCAGGTTCTGGCCCAGGCTGAGCAACTGCAACCGCCCAGCCAGCTGCCGGTCCAGACCCTGGCGGCGCAGTTCTGCAGCCAGCATCGCCATCACGAAGGAGCCGCTGCTGTGGCCTACCAACAGCACCTCAGCAGCAGGATCACTGGCCTCCAGCTCGCCGATTCGCTGAGCCAGCTCCGCCACCCGGCGCCGCAGATCGCCGTCACGCGCCTGACCCAGCCGGTGGGTGAAGCGAATTGAGCGAAACAGCCACACCACGCCGAGGTGGTTGGCCAAGCGCCAGGCAAGCGCGCAGCCGGAAAGCACGACAACCAGCTGCAGGACCAACAGCAAGCCGGCCGGCAGCAGTTGCAGATAGCTAAGTAGGCCCAACAAACTGCAGGCAACAAGCAGTACCAGCAGCGTTGTACCCACATAGAGGACTGGATAGAGGCCACACAAGGCCACCTGCTCCGACAAGCGGCGCATTTTTAAATATCCACCAGCAAAGACGTACCAGCAATAGATGCTGATGCCATCGCGCAAAAGCACCAGTGGATTCTTGGGCCAATGGGCCCGGGCGATGTCGTCCCAGTGCAGGAAACAGAAATCCAGCCGTAAGGCCAAATCTTCCTGCACCTGCCAACGGCTGATCAGGTGGTCCTGCTTTTGACCACGACGGTGGCTTGTCTTCAAGCAACGGGCGCTCCAATGCTTGAGCTGACGCACCTGCTCGCCAAACATGCGGTAGTAAAAACTGGCCCCGCGGGGATCGAAGCCACTTAAAAAGTAGACGCGCCGACGGGGGCCATCCTGGTCAAGAATGTCGGAATCGCTCCTAGTGCCGTGCTCGCAACTTTTCTGCCGCAACGACTCTGTCTCCCGTTCGCACTGGCATTAGTAGCATCTCAGCAGGCAATGCCGATACTTGCCTCACCCGCTGCTCGAGTCAACCTGAAGGGAAGCCAGGGAAATTACACCGCATCCGTCATGGTGCCGGTGTCAGCCCAGCAAGCCTGGAGCGTGCTCTCCAACTACGAATCCATGCCAGGGCTGATGCCCGACATCCAGCAGACGAAGGTACTGAGCCGCTCGGGACGCCATATTGAACTCTCGCAAACTTACAAAGCCCCTTACACCTTTGGGCTGAGCATTAAGGCAAACCTCCAGGTGCAAGAGACTCCTCCCACCAAGATGAGTTACTCCCTGATCCGCGGCGAGCGCATCAAGCAATTAAGCGGTAACTGGACGATTACCCCGGTCAAAGGCGGCGTGCTGCTGAAGCACCAGCTGCAGGTGGTGCCCCAAATTCCAGGCTTCCTGCTGGGCACCTACTACGAACTCACCGAAGCCAACCTGCGCCAATCGATGCAAATCCTGGCCAAGGCGATGATTAATAGCGTCAACCGCGCACCCTCCTAACCCCGCGCGCCCACACCTCGTAGTGCACTCCGCGCCACTCCACCCTCCTAGCCAGGGAGGCCCGCAGGGTGGCCAGGCCGTATACCCACTGGGCCAGGGGCAGCCAGCGCAACAACTGCCAGGCGTGGGCGAGATCTTGCGGGGCAAGCTGGCTCCCCAGAGGGCGCAGCGACCGGCAGGCCACCGACTCGATCAACAGCAGCAGGGCCACACAGCCCAGCTCGTAGGCCAGCAGGGCAGCCAACAATCCGGCTGCAGCAGACCAAAGACCCAAACAAAGCGCCACCAGCAGCGCCGCCAGCACAGCTAGCAGCAGCAGCCAGCTACCCAGGCCATGCAGTGCCACTAGGGGCCAGGCGGGGTGGTGCAGCCGCGCCGTTAACAGCTGGCGGCTGATCCAGCGGCGCAACGGCCGCAGGGCGATGCCGTCGTCGCGGTCGAGGGCGAGCAGCTCCGGCCGAAACTGGTAGCGCCAACCGCAGCGGGCAAGCGGGGCGGACAGGGCGGTGTCCTCGCAGAGGCTGGTAGCCAGCAGCTCCCGCCAACCACTGGGCTCGATTAATTCGCGTCGCACCGCCAGCGATCCCCCCCAGGGGATGCCCAGCAGGGTCATCAGCACTAAGGCGCCGCCGTTCCAGATCGCCCGCACCAGCCCGGGGCCACTGCCCTGCTCCGGGGCATACCAACGGTTGCCAGACACCGCCCCGACGCCATCCTGGCCGCAGCCCGCCGCCAGGGCCGCCAGCCAACCGGGTGCCACCACCGCATCGGCATCCACCAGGGCCACGAGCTCGGTGGCTGCATCCAGCTCGCCGAAGGCCTGACGCAGCGAGGCGCTTTTGAGCGAACCCTGGGCCGGCCGGGCCGCCAGGGGGGTGAGCCGGGCCGCCTGCCAGCCAGCCTGGCCCGCCGCCTCCAGCCGGGCAATCGTGTGCTGCACGAGGGGCCAGGCCGGATCCTGGCGGGAATCGACCACCACCAGCAGGCGCCAGGGGCCCGGGTAGGTCTGCCCCGCCAGGGCCGCCAGGGCCGCAGGCAGGCTGGGGTCGGCTCCCCGCAGGCACAACACCACTTCAGCCGCCGGTGCTGGCTGGGCTAGGCCGGGGAGCCGCCGCAACCGCCGCCGCACCACCACCGCGAAGGCGAGCGTGAGCAGCAGCTGCAAGCCGAGGGTGGCCAACATGGCGCCGGCTAGGAGCGCGGCGATCACAGGCAATTGATCACTGGCAAATAATCACAGAGAAATGATCACAGCGAGGCCATGCCGGTGATCAAGCTGCGGGCATAGGGGCCGATCAGTTCCTCGAAGCCCGGGCAGCGCACGCCATGGGCCGCCAAGGCCGTCACGGTGGCCAGGCAGCTGGGCCGCGCCCGCACCCCGGCCTGATTGAGCTCGGGGTAGGTGAGCTGCTCGTCGCCCCAGCGCCGCACGAAGAAAGCGCGAATGCCGTGCAGGGGGTTGGCCGGATCAGCATCAATCGCCTCCAGCCAGCGCTCCATCGACACCAGCTCCAGCGGTGCCCCACGCTCGATCAGGTTGCCAAGCAGATCGGCCAGCAGCATCGGCTGGGGGTGTTGCAGGTGCACGTTGCGGCCCACCGCTTCCGGCGTCCAGGCCAGAGCCGTAACCGCATCGGCCACGTAGTCCACCGGCACCAGATCCAGCTCCCAGGGCAGATCCGGCGCCATACCCAGAGCTAGGCAACCCCGCAGCAGCCGGTGCAGCAGGTCGTCCTGGTGCCAAGCGCCTGTCTGGGAATGGCCCCCAATTAGGGGCGGGCGATACACCGTGACCGGCAACCCGGCAGCCCCAGCTGCCAGAACCAGCCGCTCACTCACCCATTTGGTTTGGGAGTAGCCCACATGGATGCCGCGCCACCCCGACACGTCGTCGCTTTCCAGCACCGCCCGGTTGCGGTAGGCGGCCGCCTCAAAGACCGCCACGCTGGAGATCAGCTGCACGGGCAGGGCCCCGACGGCGGCCGGATGCACCGCTAGGTCGAGCACCGTCTTGGTACCGCCCACATTGGCCGCCTCCAGTTGGCTGTAGGGGGCCATCTGGCTGAGCTGGGCACCGTTATGCAGGATGCCCCCTAGGCCTTGAGCCAGCTCAGCAAAGCCATGCTCCAAGAGACCGAAGCGGGGCTGGGCCAGATCGCCTGGCACCGCTACCAGCCGTTCGCTCCAGCTGTCCTGCCATAGACCGTAGTGATCAAGGTTGGCGCGAATCCGCTTCAGCCCCTGGGAGGGATCGCTGGCCCGCACCAGGCACAGCACCTGCACTTGATCCCAGCGCTGCAGCTGGCCCGCCAGCAGGTAAGCCCCCAGGAAGCCGGAAGCGCCCGTAACCAAAATTGCCTCCCCTGGGCCTGCTGTTGCGGAGGAGGTAGTGGTGGAGACCGCTGGCAAGCTCCAGTGAGATTCCAACTGGGCTTCCCTACCTAAATCCAACACCCGCTCTGCCCCAGCCTGGGGATCTACCAGAGCCTCTAGCAATACCGCCGCCAGAGCTTCGATCGTGGGATCGCCAGCGAGGGATTCAAGCTCCAACTTCACCCCCAGGTCCCGCTGGATACCTGCAGCCAGCTCCACAGCCATGAGCGAATCGAGGCCGATGTGGAACAGGGAATCACCGGAATCAAGACTGCGCCCATCCTCCAGCCCCATCACAATCGCCAAGCGCTGTTGCAGCAGCGCAACCACTAGGGCCAGTCTCTGGTCAGAGTCGGCCGCGGCGAGCTGGCGGCGCAGGAGCTCACCCTCGCCCCCTTGATCGCCGCGGCCGTCAACATCAAGCAGCGGTTGCAGCATGGCCGCCTGACGGTTACCAAGCTGGGCTGCCAGCTTGGGCCAGTCATTGTTGAGCACGGCTACGCAACCAGACCTGCCCCGCTCCAACAGCAATCCCAGGGCCCCAAATGCCTGGGGAGGGGGAAGCAGGCCAACCCCCAGGGCGGCAAAGCGGCGCTCAAGCCCCTCCGCCATGCCGGCCCCGCCCCAAGGGCCCCACTGCACCGAGAGCAGAGGCCAGTCGTTTGCAGCGGCAGCCAAGCCATCGAGAGCGCCATTGGCCGCTGCATAGCTGGTTTGCCCGGGGGATCCGAGCAGAGCGGCCATCGATGAAAAGGCCACTCCAAACTCCGGCTGGCAGTCGGCCAGCCGGCAGGCCAACTCCAGCCTCTGCCAGCCAGCCAATTTGGGCGCAATCACCGCGGCCTGGCGGGCGGGGGTCTGCCCCTCCAGAAGACCGTCATCCAAATGACCAGCGGCGTGGAATAAGCCAGCCAAGGGTTGGCTCCGCAGAGCCTCGGCTAAGCGCTCTACCGGATCGGCAGCCAGATCGAAGGCGACCACTTCGCAGCCAACCCCTTGGGCCTGCAAGCGCTCCACCAACATGGGGTCAGGTTTGCGTCCTAAGAGCAGAAGGGAACGAGCACCTTGCTCAGCCAACCAGAAACAGAGCTGCTGGCCGATTCCACCGAAAGCCCCCGTCACTAAATAACAAGCCTCAGGGCGGATCGCCCAGGCCGCCGGCCGCTCTGGCTGGGTGATCACGACCTTGCCCACGTGCCGGGCCTGGGCCATCAGCCGAAACGCCTCCACGCCGCGCTCGATCGGAAACGCCTGCAGCGCGATCGGCGCATAGCGGCCGGCCTCAAGATCGGCCAGCAGCTCCAGCAATAAGCCGCGCACAAGGCCGGGGTCGGCAGCGGCCACCTCCAGCAGATCGAAGGGCAGGTAACTGCTGTCGGGCCGGCGGCGGAGGGCCTCCTCCCGACTCCAAATCTCAATTTTGCCAAGCTCCACAAAGCGGCCGCCGTCAGCCAGGGCAGCAAAACTTGCCTCCACCCAGTCGCCCTTGAGGCTGTTGAGCACCACATCCACTCCCCGGCCGCCGGTGACGGCCCGCACCTGCTCGGCAAAGTCGAGGCTGCGGGAATCAAACACAGCCTCCACCCCCTGCTGCAGCAGACCCGCCTGCTTAGCCGCACTGGCGGTAGCGAACACCCGCGCACCGCAGAGTCGGGCCACCTGCAGGGCCGCCTGACCAACCCCCCCCGCGGCCGCATGGATCAGCACAGTGTCGCCAGGGAGCAGCTTGGCCAGGGTCTGGAGGCCGTAGATCGCTGTGAGGAAAGCCGTGCTGACGCTGGCCCCCAGGGCCGGATCTAGCGACGGTGGCAGTGGCACACAAAGGGCGGCGCGGCAGACAACGTGGCTAGCCAGGCTGCCCACCGCCAAGGCGGCCAGCAGCCGCTCACCCACCAGCCCCGGATCCACACCAGGGCCAACGGCCACCACCCGACCCACACATTCGCCGCCATACGGCATGCGGGCATCAGCATCCATGCCAAGTTCACGGCTGTAGCCCGCCAGCAGTCCCAGAGCGTTCAACACATCGCGGAAATTGAGGCCCGTGGCCTCCACCGCCAGTTCCAGTTCCCCGGGGCCAGGCGAGCGCCTCTGCAGGGGCACTGCCCGTAATGTCTCCAGGCTGCCCAACGCACCGCTTTCCAGCCGGAAGGGCGCATCGGCCAGGGGCTTAAGACGCTGCACCCAGGCCCTGCCATCACGCCAGGCGAGCAAAGGTTCGCGCTCACCAAGAGCAAAAAGGGCTGACCAATCGGCAGCAGCTGGCGGGCTGCCTTCTTGAATCAGTAGCACTGTCCAACCCAGGGCGGGCTGTTCAAGCGCAGCCGAACGACCAAACGCTGCTAAGCCGGCAGCGAGAGGCCCCTCTCCCTGCAGCACAAGCCAAACAGGCCGGGGCGGGACGGCTGCCAGCTGCTGGGCCCAAAGCAGCATTTGGGCTGCCAACGCCTCCAACTCACAGGCAGGCTTAGTGAGATCAGGCCAGAGCAAAAGCGGCCCTACTCCTGGGGGGATCACCTCGCCTTCTGCAAGTCTCAGCGGTGTGGGGCCTGACAGCGGCTGTGAATTGGAGTTGGTTGCCTCCTGCCAGTTTGTTTCCAGCAACCAGTTCTGGGCAGTTGGCTGGGGGTTAGCCGCCGGCAGGGGAAACAACCACTCCATTGCCTGCCTAGGCAGGCGCCGCAGCCGGAAGCCCCGAATCCAGCCCAAGGGAGCGCCGCCCTCATGGAGCACTAGGTCAGCGAGAACGAAGGCCGGCTCCTGACTCGGCTGAAGCCGCACCTGACATTGCAAACGATCAGGTAGGGGCAAGGCCGCCAGCCAAAGCTGCTCCAGCCCCACGGGTAGAAGCAGCTGGCCTTCCCGGGCCGCTGGATCCAGGAGCACAGCCACAGCCTGGAAACAACTGTCAAGAAGACCCCGGTCCTGGCCCCTCTCCGGTCGCTCCAGCTCAGCCCAGGCTTGACCTTCCGCCAGCTTGATTTGCCGCAGGCCGCGATAAGTAGGGCCGTACTCCAGACCCACCTGCGCCAAGGCTTCGTAGAAGCTATCAAGCTCCACCTGCTGCACCGAGTCCGGCGCCGGCGACAGCGCAAATGGAGGCTCTACAGGCAAGTCCCCAGCGAGGGAAACCTCGCCATGACGCTGCCAGGGGGAGAGCTCGGCAGCATCGAGCCGGCTGTAGAAAGTCAGTCCATCGGTGCGCCAGTGGCCCTGGAGCCAGGCCGCTGCACCTGGAGCGACCAACTTCAGTGGCTGATCCAATTTCATCGAACCCAGCCTCAGGGGCTGCTCGGCCTGGTCCAATAGCGCCAGTGCCGCCAAAATGAATCCCGCAGCCGGGAACACCGCTTGAGTGCGAATCCGGTGGTCGCTTAGGTCGGTTCCCTCACTACACAAACGCGTCTGGTGCACCTCCGTTTCGCCAGGCAGATCGATCCGAGTGAACCTCTCAGCAGCAGAACGCGAACTACTGGAGGATTGTCTATCCACTCCAGGCTGGAAAACAGGGGCTTGAGGTGTGCTGTTTAGAGCGGTGATCCCCAAATGGTCGAGCCAGAAGGCACCTGGAGCTGGGCCCTCTCCCTGGCGGCTCCACCAATAGCGCTGTCTCTCGAAGGGGTAGCCGGGCAGGGTGATGCGGAGGGCAGGGAAGGGGCGATGGAATCCGGCCCAGTCAATGCCGTAGCCATCGCGCCAGAGGCCGCCGAGGCTCGTGAAAAGCACCTGCCAGTCAGGCTTTCCCTGCTCCAGGGAAGGCCAGTGGTTGAGGGATTGATCTTGAGTGCATTGACGCGCCATGCCAATGAGCGTGGGGCGAGCACCGATCTCAAGAAACACCTGGGCACCTTGTGAGACAAGGGTGTCAATACCTTGGGCAAATTGCACAGGGCTGAGTATTTGGTCACACCAGTAGTCCGACTGGGCAATCTCCGCGCCAGCTAGCAAACCAGTGAGGTTGCTCACCAGCGGCTTACTGGGGGGCGCATAACTGAGCTGGCGCAGTTCGAGCTCGAAGGCCTCAAGCATCGGAGCCATTGCCCGGGTATGAAAGGCATGGGAAACAGACAGCTGACGGGCGTTGCAGCCAACTGCATCAGCATCCGCAAGCAGCTGCCGCAGGGCAGCGCTGGGTCCAGCCACCACCGTGTTTAACGGGCCGTTGTAAGCAGCCACCACCAACTCTGGGTGGCGCGCTAGCAAGGCTTGGACCTGGTCAAGCGGAGCCAGCAAAGCCACCATCCCGCCCCCTGTAGGCAAAGCCTGCATTAGTCGGCCACGAGCCGACACCAGGCGACAGGCATCCTCCAGGGAAAAAACACCGGCCAAGTGCGCGGCGAGGACCTCGCCAATGCTGTGACCCATCAGCAGATCAGGTCGCACTCCCCAGCTTTGCCAGAGCTGGCTCAGGGCATAGCCCACCGCAAACAGAGCTGGCTGGGTAGCTCCGGTCTGATTAAGCAGGGCCGCAGCCTCGGCCTCATCCCCATCCCGGGGCGTCAAAAACTCGCGCAGGGGTTTATCTAGCTGTGGATCCAGCAGAACCGCAACCCTTTCAAAAGCCTCAAGGAAAGTGGGATGGGCCAGCAGCTCTTGGCCCATCCCAAGGGCCTGTGAACCCTGCCCAGTAAATAGCCAAGCCAGCTTGCCAAGGCGCCTTGATGCGGTGGCGCAGTAGACGCCTTCAGGAAGAGGACGTCGGTCGCTTGCCAGGGATTGGAGCTGGGACACCAGATGATCCTTATCTCGAGCCAGAAAGACCGCCCGCCTTCGAAAGCCAGTGCGGCCTAGGTTTGCGGAAGCTGCCAGATCGGTGAGCTTGATGTTGGGCTGCTCCTGCAACTGCTGAACTAGCTCGAAGGCAATCCTGTTGAGAGCCTCAGGTGTACGAGCCGAGAGGGTTATTAGCTGCAGCGGCATGCGCGCGCCAAAGCGAATAGGCGCGCTCTGGCGGGGAGCATCTGCCAGCACGACATGGGCGTTGGTTCCACCGAAACCGAAGGAACTAACCCCCACCACCAAGGCTCGATCCTGATGGGGGAACGGCTCCAGTTCGGTCTGAACCTGCAACTTTAGGCCGGCAAAATCAATGGAAGGATTTGGGCGGAGGCAATGCAAGCTGGGGGGTAGTTGTCGCTTAGCTACGCAAAGAGCCGCCTTGATCAATCCGGTTATGCCAGCGGCAGTTTCCGAGTGACCAAGGTTGGTTTTCACCGAACCCACGCGGCAGGACTCCCCCTCAGAACGCCCTTCGCCAAGCACGGTGCCGAGAGCCCGAAGTTCAATCGGATCTCCCTGGCGAGTTCCCGTACCGTGAGCCTCGACGTACTGGGTAGCCGCTGGGTCAATGCCTGCCTTGGCAAAGGCCGCGCGCACGCAGGCGATCTGGGCCCGAGCATTGGGAGCAACCATGCCATTGCTGCGGCCATCAGAATTGACAGCTGAGCCATGGATCACCGCGTAGATCGAATCTCCTTCTGATTGGGCAGCGGCTAGGGGCTTGAGCAGCACCGCCCCGGCTCCCTCCGAACGCACATATCCGTCAGCACTGGCATCAAAACTCTTGCAACGACCATCTGGCGCCAGCAGACCGGCCTTGCAAAAGCTCATCTGAATGCCGGGGTGAATCAACGCCTGCACACCACCGGCGAGGGCAGCCTCGGATTCGCCCCGCCAGATGCTTTCGCAGGCCAAGTGCACCGCTACTAGGGAGGAGGAGCAAGCGGTGTCGACAGTGAAGCTGGGGCCCTTGAAATCAAAGAAATACGAGATACGGTTTGCAGCTATGCACCCTGTGTTGCCTGGCAACACGAATGGCTCGTTGTCGGGAGTGATGAAGCGCTCCCGCGAAGCCCAAAGCAAGGAGCTGTAGTCGGAGCTGGAGATGCCCATGAACACCCCCACCGCCGAGCCGCGCACATGCTCGAGGGGCTTGCCTGCATCCTCGAGGGCCCGCCAAGCCACTTCAAGCAAAAGCCTCTGCTGGGGATCCATACAGACCGCTTCCCTGGGCGTAATGCCGAAAAAGGCCGCATCGAACTGATCGATGCCCTCTACAAAACCGCCGTGGCGCACATGCTGAGTGAGCGGATGGCCAGGGTCAGGGTTGTAGTGGAGATCCAAATTCCAGCGGTCGGGGGGCACCTCTGTGATCGCCTCACGACCTTCCCTTAGAAATCGCCAAAAACTTTCAGGTGAATTGATACCCGCCGGAAGCCGGCATCCCATGCCCACGATTGCAATCGGCTCTGACATGGGGCCTGTCAAATTCATCTCATTGTTGCTTAAGGGCTAAGCGCTCGAGGATTGTGCCCGGATCGGCCGACAGGCGGTGCTGCTGATAGCGATGCCGTAGGGCCAAATACGCAGGTGGATTGGTCAGCCATTGGTGCACCAAGGTTGACAGCTCTTCAGGCTGTCTAATGGCAGACTCCAATTCTCGGGCATGGAAATACCGGGGGGCCAGCAATTCCTGAGGCATGGTTGTGCCGTAATGGTTGAACACCAGTGGGCATCCCATAAACAGAGCCTCAGTGGCAGTTCGGGCACCTGGGCGGCTAACCATGGCCCAGGCGCGACGATAAAGATCAGCCATCGCCGCCGGTCCCTGATAGTCGAGCACCTGAACAGCCAGCGCTGGGTGCCGATCTACCCAGGCCTGCACTTCCTTCCGCACAATCTGTCGTCGGCCGCATAGGGCAGCCACCGTCAGCTGACCAGCAAACGGCAGTAGCTGCTCCAGCAGGGGGATGTGGTTATTTGCGCCATTTGAGCCCGTGCCGAGCACCAACAGGGGCAGACCTTCAACAGCAGCAGTCGCCGGCCCACCATCGTGATACTCCGGGTAAAAGAGGGGCCCAAGCAGCTCCGCTGGAACCCCTGGACGTCGTCGCCGCACTTCCCTGACCACCTCCTCTGTAAGGGCCCAGAACAGGTCGGTTTTGCGACTGAGCCAGTTGCGGCTAAAGCCAAAACCACCATCCAGCTCAGTGCAGCAAGTGATGCAACGAAGCTGGTTACCCAAAACCCTTTTAGCCAAATCGAAATGGCCACGATTGGTGTGAGGGTGGGTTGAGATCAGCACATCCGGGCGGAAGTCCAGAAGCTCACGAATCAAGTAACGGCGCCCGAATAGAACGGTGCCTGGCTTGACCAGATCTTCCAGCTCCATAGCCCGCCAGTAGATCTGGTGCAGCCAGGGGCGTCGGCGTTGGATCCAGTTGTAGAGCTCTACGCCACCTCGATAGGTACTACTCGAGCGCTCCAACACCTGATCGACACGCACTTCGATATTCGGCCGCTCACGCTCCAACCAATGCCGAATTGCCTCGGCGGCCGAGTCGTGAGCAGTGCCGCCACTGGATGTATAAATCAGAACTTTCATCACTATCTATTTTTCATCCAGGTGAAGGCGCCCCAGGGGACGCCAGAGCCGCCAAATAGGAATCAGCAAAACCCAGCCAAGCAAGCCGA
Source organism: Cyanobium sp. WKJ7-Wakatipu (assembly GCF_024345355.1). Lineage (NCBI taxonomy): Bacteria > Bacillati > Cyanobacteriota > Cyanophyceae > Synechococcales > Prochlorococcaceae > Cyanobium > Cyanobium sp. WKJ7-Wakatipu. The sequence goes on along the minus strand of NZ_JAGQAY010000007.1, from coordinate 84,298 downwards.
TCGCCATCGCCGTCGGGCGCCCCGGACCCCGGCCAAGGACGTCCAGCAGCCAAGCGGGCCAGTAGCTACCCCGGATCAGCGGGGCTATCACCCCATCGGCCAGCAAGCTCATCCCCAGCAGAGCTCCTAGACGGGAGATCCACTCCAGGCCATAACGGCCGACAAACAGCCGCGGCTGTAAAGCCAAAGGCACCCAGGACAACCAAAGACTCTGGAGGGCGCCAAGAGCAACCGGAACCGCAGCAGCAAATAGGGCCACGGCCAAAAACCACACCCCCTGCCACTGCTGAAAGCACACCAGCCCAGCCCCGGTAAGTAGCACCGCCTGGAGCAGCAACACGATGCGCAGCCAGTCCAGCCAATGGCAGCGAGGCACCCGGGCCCATAGCCAGAGCCCACCGGCATAGCCCAATCCGGCCAGGGCCAGAGCCAGGATCAGACGCTGGGAGCCGCTTGCCGCCACCACCCAGGCGGGGAAAGCGATCTCAATGGCAGCAAACACGCCTACCACCACGCTGTTGATCTGCAACAGGGGGCGCCAGCGTCGATTGCTCCACAACCTGCTCAAGGCATGGCGCACCCCTAGCTGAGGGGAAGCCTCATGACCAGCAGCCGTAGTGAGCGGGGCTGACAACGACTGCGGCCAGGCCACCAGAAGCGTGCAGGCCGCAGCAATAAGTGACGTAAGGCTGTCAGTGACGAGTACACCCGGCAACCCGGCCGTCGCCGCCAGCAAAGCGCCGAGTAGGGGAGCTGCCATCACCACAGCGCCATCCGACCCAGCGAAGAGCCCGCTGGCCGCTCCCAGCTGCTCTGTAGGCACAAATCTGGCCAGTTGGCTGGACCAGCTCACCACCAGAGCCGCCTCTGCTGCCGCTGCCAGCCCAATGCAAAGCAACACCGGTGGCAGGGTGGCTGGACGCATCATCAAGGTGAAGGCCAGGCCCAAAGTGCAGGTGCTGCCGAGGCCGTTAGCGGCAAGCATCACCCGTCGCGGCGGCCAACGATCCAGTTGACGGCCCAATAGCGAAAGGGATGCCAACTTGGCCAACTGCACCACAACCGCCACCGCAGCAAAGGCACTCAGCTGGCCATGCTGCTGGAACAGCCACAGCCCCAAGGCGTAAAGACTCACCTGAGTGCCGAGGTTTGAGAGCAGCTGGCCCGCCCACATGACCAGAAATGGCCTTGGCAGCGACCTAAGTTTTGGGCCAGCCACCAGCACAGTCGGCTCTCCTTTTCCAATACATTCACCCTCCCACAGGAGTTCACACCCCTGACAAAAGTCCTGCTTGCCGGCAGGATCTAAGCATCCTCGGCAGCTTGCCTTGATGACCCCAGCCCCTGACCAGGCCGCGATCAGCACCGAAGCCAGCCCCAACGGCGCTTCCCTCGCCTGGGTGCCCTGGCTGCAGGCCGGCGTCACGGCAATGCTGGTGGTGCTTTTTTTGGTGATCGTGGGTAAATCCCGCCAGCAGAACGACACGATCCGCCAGTTGCAGGAGCGGGTGCAGGGGTTGGAGAACAGCCGGGCCCTTGATCGCACCACTGGCCTGGAACAGCAGCTGCGCTCCACGGTGGAGCGGCTGCAAGCGGTGGAGCGCAATGGCACGCGCATCGATGGGCTGAGCCGCGAAATCGCCAACCTGCGGGCCGAGCTCAGCAAGTTGCGCGCAGCCCGCCCCAGCGAAACGACTGACCCGAAAACCGATGAGCTGCCTTTGGGAGTGCCGCCCCTTCCGCCTGTGCGCCCCCCTGCAACTGCTAACTGATCAAGTTTTCAACCTTTGACTGGTTTTCAACCTTTGACTGCATCGCCGGCGGCGCTGGGCAGGATGTAACGCTGCAGGCCGATAAACACCACCAGCACCGGCAGGATCGAAATCACCGCTCCGGCTGCCACCAGGCGCCAGTCGAGCGAAAAGCTGCTGGCCAGCTGCTGCAGCCCAAGGGGCAGGGTGTAGAGCTCGGGTTCATCGAGGATCACCAGGGGCCAGAGAAAATCGCTCCAGGTGCCGATAAACACGAACATCGCCAGGGTGATCAGGTCGGCCCGGGCCGCTGGGATCATCACGTTCCACCACTCCCCCACCGGCGTGCAGCCATCGCAACGGGCCGCCTCCTCCAGCTCCACCGGCACCCCCAGGAAGCTCTGCCGCAGCAGGAAGATGCCAAAGGCGGTGGCCGCCTGGGGAATGATCAGGGCCCAAAGGGTGTTGCGTAGACCGATCTGCACCATCAGCAGGTACAGCGGAATCATCACCACCTGAAAGGGGATCAAAATCGTTGCTACCACTAGGGCCAGCACCAAGCCCCGGCCGCGAAAATTCATGCGGGCCAGGGGATAGGCCGCCAGCGAGCAGAAGAGCACGTTGGCCAGCACCGCCAGGCCACTCACAATCGTGCTGTTGAGCAGGTAGGTGCCGATTGGATTGTCGGCAAAAAGGCGCCTGTAGGCCTCAAAGCTGGGCTGACTGGGCCAGAGGGCTGGCGGGCTGGTGAAAATGTCCTCGGCCGGACCCTTGAGCGAGGTGCTCACCAGCCACAGCAGCGGCACCAGCATCGCCAGGGCCACCAGCAACAGCAAAATCAGCTGGGCGGCGGCACTGAGCCGTGAGCGGCGCGGTCCGGAGAGGGGCAGGCTCATGGCGGGGGGAGCTGAAGGGAATCAGATGACTCAGGGGGGCGGGCCGGTCCGGGGAGCAAGTGTTATGGCGCTTAGCTTAGTCTTGGCTTAGCTAATCAACAAAAACAACACACAGCCCAGGGCGTGATCCCAAGCTGAAACCCCACACCTACCCAGCTGCCTAAACCCACCTGCCTAAACCCTCGGCCGGTCGGCCAGGGGCAGGTCGCCCACTACGGGCAGCGGCGCCTTCTGGGGGTGCAGCGGCTGGTGACGCCCACCGGCCACCAGCCTATTGAGGGCGTTCACGAAGGCCTGGGCGGCGGCCACCACGATGTCAGTGTCGGCTGAGTGGCCCGAATAGAGCACACCCTCGTGGCGCAGCCGGATCGTCACATCGCCCATGGCATCGATGCCTTCGGTCACCGATTTCACCGAAAATTCCACCAGCTCATTGGGCACCTGGGCCAGCCGATTGAGCGCCTGACACACCGCATCCACCGGCCCAGTGCCGATCGCCGCCTCGCTGAGCTCGGCGCCATCCGCAGTCACCAGGGTGACGGTGGCGGTGGGCTGCAAGCCAGTGCCACAGCTCACCTGCACGCTCTTAAGGGTGAAGCTGCCGCCATCTTGCTGCTGCACCTGCTCGCTCACGATCGCCTCGAGATCGCGGTCGCTGATCTCCCGCTTGCGATCCGCCAGCTCCTTGAAGCGGGCGAAGGCATCGTCAAGGTCCTCACGCTCGAGCGTGTAGCCCAGCTCCTCGAGCCGGGCCCGGAAGGCGCTGCGTCCGCTCAGCTTGCCAAGGGAGATGCGGTTGTCGGCCAAACCGACCGTGCGGGCATCAATGATTTCGTAGGTGAGGCGGTTTTTGAGCACGCCGTCTTGGTGGATGCCACTCTCGTGAGCAAAGGCATTGGCGCCCACGATCGCCTTATTGGGCTGCACCGCCATGCCGGTGAGATTGCTCACCAGCCGCGAGGTCTTGGTGATCTCCTCGGTGCGCACGCCCGTGAGCGGTTCGGTGCTCTCGGCCGGCCGCCCCAGGAAGGGGTTGAAGTAGCTGCGCCGCACGTGCAGGGCCATCACCAGCTCCTCGAGCGAGGCATTGCCAGCCCGCTCGCCGATGCCGTTGATCGTGCACTCCAGCTGGCGGGCGCCGTTTTTCACCGCCTCGAGGAAGTTGGCCACCGCCAGGCCCAGGTCGTTGTGGCCGTGCACCGAGATCACCGCCTGGTCGATGTTGGGCACCTGGGCATTGATACCGGCGATCAGCTCACCGAATTCCGCCGGGGTGGCGTAGCCCACGGTGTCGGGGATGTTGATCGTGGTGGCGCCGGCGCTGATCGCCGCCTCGATCACCTGATGCATGAACTCCGGATCGCTGCGGCCGGCGTCTTCGCAGGAGAATTCCACGTCGTCCACCAGCGAGCGGGCGTAGGCCACCATCTCGGCGGTGATCGCCAGCACCTCAGCGCGGCTCTTGCGCAGCTTGTGCTCGAGATGGATGTCGCTGGTAGCAATAAAGGTGTGGATGCGCCGCTTAGCAGCGGGCGCCACCGCCTCAGCGCAGGCCTTGATGTCGCCGGCAGCGGCCCGAGCCAGACCGCAGATCACCGGCCCATCGGGGGTGCCCACGGTTTCGGCAATGCGCTGCACGGCGTTGAAGTCGCCGGGGCTGGCAAAGGGGAAGCCGGCCTCGATGATGTCCACCCCCAGCCTTGCTAGCTGCTGGGCGATCGCCAGCTTCTCCTCGAGGTTCAGGCTGGCGCCAGGCGACTGCTCGCCATCGCGCAAGGTGGTATCGAAGATCAATACGCGGCCGGGATCGCGGGCCATAGGGGAGCCCCTCTAGGCGGAATGACTATGAGATAGCCCATTGTATGCGGGCACTACGCCTAGAGTGCCGTGATCGCAGGATGGTTATGGCCGCAGGCGATCTGGCCCTAGTCCTCCACGCCCATCTTCCATACGTGCGCTCCAGCGAGCCCGGTTCGCTGGAAGAAGATTGGTATTTCCAGGCGCTCCAGGAGTGCTACCTGCCACTTCTTGCCGTGCTGGAGGCCGCCGCCGCTGACCGGCGCCAGCGCCCCAGGCTCACCCTCGGCCTCTCGCCCACCCTGCTTTCCCTGCTGGCCGATCCCCAGCTCAATGGCCGCTTCCTGGCCTGGATCGCCGTTCGCCAAGAGCTGCTGCTGCAAGCCCCGCAAGACCTAGGCCCAGCCGCCAGCCACCTGGCAGCTCAACTGGAAGAGGTGGTGAGCCAGTGGCGTCAGATCAAAGGGCAACTGATCCCACGCTTCCGCAGGCTGCAGCAACAGGGGGTGCTCGATCTGATCACCTGCGGTGCCACCCACGGCTACCTGCCCCTACTGCGCCAGGTGCCGGAGGCGGTGCGGGCCCAGCTGGTCACCGCAGTGCGCGAGCACGAACGCCTGCTGGGTGAGCGGCCCCTGGGCATCTGGCTGCCGGAATGCGCCTACTACGAAGGCCTCGATCAGCAGCTGGTGGGCTGCGGCCTGCGCTACTCGGTGCTCGATGCCCACGGGCTGCTGCATGCCCTGCCGCGCCCCCGCTATGGCGTATTTGCACCGATCTGCTCGCCGGCCGGGGCCGCCTTCTTCGGCCGCGACAGCAGCGCCACCCTGCCGGTGTGGAGCGCCCGAGAGGGCTACCCCGGCGATGGCGCCTACCGGGAATTCCACCGCGACCTGGGTTGGGATCTGCCCGATAGCGAACTAGCCAGCCATGCCATCGCCAGCCGCCGGCCCCTCGGCCTGAAGCTGCACCGGGTCACTGCCCAAGGCTGCCCCCTCGACCAGAAACAGCCCTACGAACCCGCAGTTGCGGCCGAGCGAATCGAAGAGCATGCCGCCACCTACCTGCAGGGTCGAGCCGAGGAGCTAGGCAACCTGGCCCGCTCGATGGAGCGCCGGCCCCTGCTGGTGGCCCCCTTTGACGCCGAATTGTTTGGCCATTGGTGGTTTGAGGGGCCCCAGTTTCTGGCGGCCCTATTCCGCCAGGCCGATGGGGCCGGCGTGCGCCTGGTGACCCTGCGGGAGGCCCTCGGCGGCACCGACCCCCTGCAGGTGTGCCGCCCCTCCCCCAGCAGCTGGGGCCAAGGCGGCTACCACGACTACTGGCTCAACGAGACCAACGCCTGGGTGGTGGCCGAGTGGCAGCGGGCCTCCCAGGCCATGGTGGCTCGGGTGCAGCGCGGCGTTGGCAGCCCAGCCCAGCGAGACCTGCTCACCCAGGCGGGCCGGGAGCTGCTGCTGGCCCAAAGCTCTGATTGGAGCTTCATCCTGCGAGCGGGCACCACCACCGGACTGGCCAAAGAAAGGATCGAGCGCCACCTGGATCGCTTCTGGCGCCTGCTGGATGCGATCGACAACGGCACCGAGCTACCCGCCAAATGGCTCAAAGCGATAGCCATCGAAGACGGCCTATTCCCCCTGCTCAATGCGGCCGATTGGCTGCCGGCGCCGGTCCAGTCCTAGGCACAAAGCTAGGGGCCCAGCATGCGAAGGCCCAGCTGCAACTCCCGGCCCCGCATGCCCATCAGGCCCCAACGCACGCTCCAGGGTGCCGTGGCAAATAGGGCAACCATCGCCGCCAGCAGCTCGCCCAGGCTGAGCGTATTGGTCAAAAAGCCATACCACTGGGCGCTGGGCAGGGAAAAGAAGCTGGTGAAGTGACTGCGCAGCTGGGGCTCCGAGAAGCGCATCAATTTCTCCAGCCCAAATTGGTAGAGGGCGTGTTTACGGCGTAGCTCCGGGGGCCAGAGCACCAGCCAGCCAGCTGCGGCCAGCTCCGCCGAAGTGGCGGCCGGTTCAGCCCGCAGCCGCGCCGCCACCGCCGCCGCCAGCACCGGCGCCCGGCGCAGCAGCGCCCCCACCATGTAGCCGGAGGCCGGATGCACCATCGCCGCAGCCCCACCAAAGGCCAGCACGGGCTGATCCAAATCCGGTAGCGGCAGGTTCATCGGAAACAGGCAAAACTCCTCGTGCTCCACCTGCTCGATCGCCACACCGCGATGGGCCAACCGCCGCTCGAGGCGCTGCTTGAGCGTGGCGTAGGGCACCGGCGGCGCCAGGGCCAGGGAGGTCTCCTCGACAAAAAACCGTCCCTGCCCCAGATCCATCGCGTAGAGGAAAGTAGGGGGCTCCTGCCGCTCCGCTTCGCTGAGGTGATCGGCGCGATAATCCATCAGCACGAATTGCCCCGACGGCACCGGCGGCGCCGTGAAGCGTCCCACCACGCCGTAGGCAGCTTGGCCCGCCACCGGCCCCCGCTCAGGCCGCTGCACAAACACCGCCTTGTGGCCGCTGGCATCCAGCACCAGCCGCGCCTCGATCAGCGCTAGATCGGCAGCAAGAGCCGGGGCATAGCGCACCTGGCTGCGGCCGCTCCCATGGCTCAGCTCCTCTGCAAGCCCGCGCAGCCACTGCACGCCGGCGGCCTCGCAGCGCTCCAGCCAGAACTGCTGCAAGCGCGTTTTGTCGAACAGGCCGTAGTCGCGGCCGTGGCGGGTGGGGCTGTTGGCTGGATCGGCAGGGTCGTTGCTGCCGGAGCCGAAGTAACTGCAGGTGTCGCTCCAGCGGTGCTCCAGCAGGTGGCCTAGGCCGAGGGCATCCACCTCGTCTCCCCAGATCCCGTAGGTGTTGGGCCAGAGTTCGCGAGGATCAGTCGCCGCCAGCACTGCCACCGCCAGCCCCTGCTCCGCCAGCTCAGCGGCGATGGCCAGGGCCGCCGGGCCTGCGCCCACCACCAGCACATCAGTGGGCATCACACCGGTCGAAAGAGAGCTCATGCTGCATCACAGGGGCAGATAGAGGCTTCATGGGGTGTCCTTAAAGGGACGGAAACCATGGTGCCCATAAAACGACACCGCAGCAGGAGTCTTGGCATCAACAACCTGGTCATACCCTCCGACCGAGGCTCTGGCATGGAGGCAACGTTGTACGGCCAGGGCCTTCTGCAGGAACCAGCACGAATGTCTGGCTCACACCACGGCGCATGTTCTGGTGCGCCTGCTGTTTTAAAAAGCGATCGAGGGCGGGCTCGCCACAGCAGAACTCCTTGCGATTGTGACGGGTTGGGTCGAGCTGCTCCTCCTCAAACACGGCTCACGCGCGTGCAGGCCTGCTCCAACGCATCCTGCAGGGCGGCGTTGGGCTCAAACGGCTGGGCGATGGCGGCATGAAAGGCCTTGAAATCCTGTTGTGACAGGGTGATCTGCTGGTCGCGCTGGATGGCTTCGGCCGCACGCGCCTTGGCCGCGAGCCGCACAATCGACGCCATGGTCACCCCTCGCTGGCTGGGCTTTCAAGTTCGGCAGGGGAAGCGCCAGCGTCTTCGGTGGTGAGGGCGACAGCTTCATCCAGGGCGACCACCTCCAAAGGGGGCGCATCCTCGTCGACGGGCACTTCCTCCTCCTCGGCAGCCGGTGGCACCAGCACCACTTCGCTGAGGCGATCGCGGGCATCAAGCTTCTGCAAGCGCACGCCCGTAGCCGCCCGCGACTGCTGCGGCACCGCATCTGCCTGGGTGCGAACAATCACCCCCTTCTCGCTCACAAGCAGCAGCTCCTCGCCAGCCCCGAGCACCTTGAGGCCCACCAGCACATCACTCTTATTGCGGAACTTGATCGCCCGCAGGCCCATGCCGGCGCGCTTCTGCAGGCGGAACTGATCCACCGGCACCCGCTTACCAAGGCCGCTGGCACTAGCCACCAGCACCCAAGGACCCTCGCTCGGAGCCACCTCCTCACTTTCATCGTCTTCGGCGCTGGCCGAGCTCGCCACCCGATCGGCGAGCTCGGCGGGCAGCACATCCATGCTCACCAGCTGGTCGCCGGGGCGCAGGTTCATGGCCCGCACGCCGCGGGCGGTGCGGCCCAAGGGCCGCAACTCCTCGTCGTTGAGACGGAAGTGGATGGTCATGCCGTTGCGCGAGCCGATCAGGATGCTGTCGCCGGGCAGGGCCAAGCGCACCCAGGTGAGGGCATCCCCCTCCACCAGATCGATGGCGATCAAGCCATTGGAGCGGATGTTGGCAAAGGCCGATAGACGGGTGCGCTTAATCGTGCCGCCACTGGTAAGCATCACCAGCACACCGTCATCGGTGAATTCGCTCACCGCCAGCAGCGAGGTGATCTGTTCCTCGCGGGGAATCGGCAACATCTGCACAATCGGCGTGCCCTTGGCAGCGCGGCTGCAGATCGGCACCCGATAGGCCGGCACGGTGTAAACAACGCCGCGATCGGAGAACAGCAGCAGGTTGTCGTGGTCGTTGCAGCTGATGAACAGCCGCACCGCCTCCTCGCCCTGGGTCTTGGTGCCGGCCTTGCCGCGAGTGCCGCGGCTGGTGGCCTCGAATTCGCTCACCGGCATCCGCTTCAGGTAGCCGTTCTCGGTGAGCAACACCACCGAACGCTCATTAGCGATCAGGTCGATGTCTTCGAGGCCGCCCTCGAGATCCAGAATCTCTGTGCGGCGGGGGGAGAGGTAACGAGTGCGGATCGCACCGAGCTCTTCGGTGATGATCGTGAGTACGCGCTCGCGATTGGCCAGGATGTCTTTGTAGTCGGCAATCTTGGCGACTAAGTCCTCATGCTCAAGGCGGATCTTGTCGGCCTCGAGGGCCGTCAAACGCCGCAGCTGCATCTGCAGAATGGCGTCTGCCTGGATCTCACTGAGGCCATGGCGCTCCTGCAGCTGCATGCGGGCCGTGGCCGCATCGGAAGCAGCCCGGATCAGGGCAATGATCGGATCGAGTTGGTCTAGGGCCAGCAGCAGGCCCAGCAAAATGTGGTCGCGCTCCTCGGCTTTGCGCAGGAAGTAGCGGGTTCGGCGCTCGATCGTCTCGATGCGGAAGTCGAGAAACACCTGCAGCATCTTGCGCAGGGTGAGCAGCACCGGCTCCGACTTCACCAACGCCAGCATGTAGGCGCTGAAGTTGTTTTGCAGCGGCGTGAGCTTGAACAGGTTGTTCAGCACCACCTGGGGGTAGGCATCACGGCGCAATTCGATAACGATCCGCATGCCATCGCGGTCGGATTCATCACGGATATCAGAGATCCCCTCCAGCTTCTTGTCGTTGACTAGCTCGGCGATCCGCTCAATCAGCGAGGCCTTGTTGGTTTGGAAGGGCAATTCGGTGATGATCACCGCATCGCGATCGGGGCGGCCCTTCACCTCCAGCGTTTCAATCGAGGCGACGCCCCGCATCGTCACTGAACCGCGGCCGGTGGTGTAGGTGTCACGAATACCGCGGCGACCCAGGATCTGGCCTCCCGTGGGGAAATCCGGCCCCGGGATGATCGCCATCAACTGCAGATCGTCGATGTCGGGGTTGGCGATCAGCGCCAGCGTGCCGTCGATCAGCTCAGTGAGGTTGTGGGGTGGGATGTTGGTTGCCATGCCCACGGCGATGCCGGTGGAGCCGTTGAGCAGCAGCTGCGGAATCCGCGCCGGCATCACGGTGGGCTCCTGCTGGGAGCCGTCAAAGTTGTCGGCGAAATCGACCGTTTCGGCTTCGATATCGTCGAGCAGGCTGTCGGTTGTCAGCGCCTGCAGCCGGGATTCGGTGTAACGCATGGCGGCCGGGGGGTCGCCGTCCACCGAGCCGAAGTTGCCATGCCCATTGACCAGGGGCATGCGCATGTTGAAGTCCTGGGCCATCCGCACCAGGGCGTCGTAGACGGCCGTATCGCCGTGGGGGTGGTACTTACCAAGCACCTCACCCACCACACGGGCGCACTTCCTGTAGGGCCGGTCGCTGGTGAGACCCAGCTCATACATGGCGTAAAGGATGCGCCGGTGCACCGGCTTGAGGCCATCCCGGGCATCGGGCAGGGCCCGACCCACTATCACGCTCATCGCATACTCCAAATAGGAGCGCGACATCTCGTTGCGCAGATCGGTCAGGATGATCCGCGAATCACCGTTGCCACCGGACTCCCCCGGAATATCAGCACCGGGTCCGCTGGGGTCCGCCATGGATGACCGTCTTTACCAGTGGTCAGTTTATCTAAAGCCCAGGGGGAATGCCCAAATCCGATCCATTCCCGCCACGCCAGGAGGCGGAGCTAAGGCTCAAGCAGCAACGGGGCCAGCTGCAGGTGCGCGCCGCCGCTGATTTTCGCAGCCTGGTGCTGCAAGCCGGGCTGGCCGAGGCCTACGCCAGCACTGATGTGGTGGTGGCAGCCGATGCGGGCTTCAGCGACCAGGCCAGCCTGCTCCTAAGCCTCGGCCCCACGGATCCACCGATCCGTCTGCGCGACGGCCAGCTGGCCGGAGTGGCGGGGTTGGCGGGCTGCGGCAGCGGCGAGCTGGTGCTGCCGATCGGCGGCGGCCTAGGCGATGCGATGGGCGGCGCCCAGCTGCTCGGCGCCCTGCTGCAGGGCCGGGCCCTGCCCTTCAACGCCAGCGGCGAGGCCACCGCCCTGCACCCCCGCCGGGAGCTGCACACGGAGCTGGGTCTGGAGCAGATCGGCGCTGGCCGGCTGCTGCTGCAGCGGGCCATCAGTGAAAACGGCGTAGTCGCCCTCAGCCAGGCGGAAGGGCCCTGCCCAAGCCCCTACGGCACCCTGCTGGGTCCAGCCGCCAACGCCCTTTATTCCTGCGGCGGCGCCGGCAGCATTGGCCTCACCATGCCGGGTTTGTCGCTGCTGGGGCCTGGCTCACCGGTGCTGGTGGGCGGCGCCATCGGCTGGGTGATAGGGGCTGGCAGCGGCCACCAGCCCGGTTGCCGGCGCCAGGCCAGCGGCCACGCCCGCACCCCCGGCGCGGCCGCCGCCGTGAGCGTGGATTTGCACGGACTGCGGCCCGAGTGGGTGCGCCCTTGTTTTTTTGAGGGCCATGGCAGCGCCCTACTGATTACGATTGCGGCGCCGGTGCCCCTGATCAATGCCGAGGTGGCCCGCCAGGCCGCCGCTGGCCCCCAGGAGCTCGAGGCGCCCGTGCTCGACCTGTCGGTGCCGCGGCGGATCAAACCCAGCCTGGGCTCGGTGAGCTATGCCGAACTGCTCAGCGGCACGATCCAGGTGGCAGGCCGCTCGGTGGCCTGTGCGCCCTCCCACAGCCCGCGACTGGCCGCCGCCGCCAGCGAGGCCCTGATATCAGCCCTGATCGACGGCAGCTTCCCCCTGCGCCTACCGGTCGTGCCGCTGAGCAGCCGCCCCAGCCTGCTGCCGATTGAGGCCTAGGGCTTGGAGTCCCAGCCAACCGCACCTAAGCTACCTCCACATTCCAATCCCCGCCGCGCCGCCCGCCATGGCCGACGACACCACCACCAACCCCGACGGGGCTGTTCAAGAGCCAGTCGAACAGCCAGTGGAACAGATTGTTGAGCAGGTCGTTGAACAGGTTGTTCAACAGCCCGCTCCAGAGGCGGCGCCCCCCGAACCCAGCATTGCCGCCACCCTGGTAATTGAAGCCAGTCCCAGCGCAGGCTCCAACTCGTTCAGTGACGAAGCCGAGCCCCAAAGCGGCGAAGGTGGTGAGTGGGATCTGCTGCTGGGCAAGCTGCGCCAGTGGCTCGATCAAAACGAGCTCAACAACCTGTGGGCCCAGGCCCGCAAACCGGTCACCATCCTTGCTGGCCTGGTGGGCCTGCTGCTGGTGGTGCGGGTCTACAGCGCCGTGCTGGGTGCCCTCGACAGCTTGCCCCTGGTGCCCGGCCTGCTCGAGCTAGCTGGGGTGGTGTGGGCGGTGCGCTACGGCATTCCCAAACTGCTGCGCAGCAGCGAGCGCGAACGGCTGCTGGGCGGTCTGAGCCAAAGCTGGAAAGCCTTCCGCGGCAAGGCCTGATCCCACCTTGCCCCGCGGCCTGCGGGCGGCTGGTTGATAGCTTGACCCGAATTAGTTAACTCCAGGTGGACATTCAGCTCGGTCGCTTCCGCACTGTGCGTCGTGCCTACGGCATCGACGAGATCGCCCTGGTGCCGGGTGGCCGCACGGTTGATCCAGCTATCACGGACAGCAGTTGGAGCCTCGGCGGCATCAGCCGCGAGATTCCGATCATCGCCAGTGCCATGGACGGGGTGGTCGATGTGGCCATGGCGGTGGAACTGAGCAAACAGGGAGCCCTAGGCGTTTTGAACCTGGAGGGCGTCCAGTGCCGCTACGACGACCCCAATCCCATCCTCGACCGCATCGCAGCGGTGGGCAAGGAGGACTTCGTACCCCTGATGCAGGAGCTCTACAGCCAGCCGGTGCGGGAAGACCTGATCCGTCAGCGGATTGCCGAGATCAAGCAGCAGGGCGGCATCGCGGCGGTGAGCGCCACTCCAGTGGCCGCCCTGCGATTCGGCAAGGCCATCGCCGAAGCCGGCGCCGACCTTTTCTTCGTGCAGGCAACGGTGGTCAGCACCGAGCACATCGGCCCTGAGGGCCAGGAGAGCCTCGATCTTGAGCACCTTTGCCGCACCTTCGGGGTGCCCGTGATCATTGGCAATTGCGTCACTTATGAGGTGGCACTGAAGTTGATGCGGGCCGGCGCCGCCGGCGTGATGGTGGGCATCGGCCCCGGTGCTGCCTGCACCAGCCGCGGTGTGCTGGGTATTGGCATTCCCCAGGCCACCTCAGTTTCCGACTGTGCCGCCGCCCGCGACGAATATTTCACCGAGAGCGGCCGCTATGTGCCGATCGTGGCCGATGGCGGCATCGTCAACGGCGGTGACATCTGCAAGTGCCTGGCCTGCGGCGCCGACGCCGTGATGATCGGCTCCCCCATTGCCCGCGCCAGCGAGGCCCCCGGCCGGGGCTTCCACTGGGGTATGGCCACCCCTAGCCCGGTGCTGCCCCGCGGCACCCGCATCAAAGTTGGCACCACCGGCAGCCTGGAAAAAATTCTGCGGGGTCCGGCCGGTCTCGATGACGGCACCCAGAACCTGCTGGGCTGCATTCGCACCTCGATGGGCACCCTCGGCGCCCGCACCATCAAAGACATGCAGAAAGTGGAGGTGGTGGTCGCCCCCTCCCTGCTCACTGAAGGCAAGGTCTACCAAAAAGCCCAGCAGCTAGGCATGGGCAAATAAGCAAGGGCGGTTGTTTCTACAGGCGGGACAGACTGCAGCGTTAGCCTCAGTAGGTGCGAGCTTCGGCTCTCACACTCCTCACACCCTCCAGCCCGGCGCGTCCGGGCCTTTTGTCTTCTCCCTCCCAGGCTCACCGGATCACGACCTGCAACGGTCGTGGGTAGGCCTTAAACAACCTTGCTAGATTCGCCAAACCCTGATCCTGCAAGGATGTCCAGCGCCGCTGCTGTCACTGATGCCTCCTTTGAGCAAGACGTGCTCAAAAGTGATTTGCCCGTGCTGATCGACTTCTGGGCCCCCTGGTGCGGCCCTTGCCGCATGGTGGCGCCAATCGTCGACGAAATCGCCACCGAATTCGAAGGCAAGATCAAAGTGTTCAAGCTAAATACCGACGAAAATCCCAACGTCGCCAGCCAGTACGGCATCCGCAGCATCCCCACCCTGATGATCTTCAAGGGGGGCCAGAAGGTCGACACGGTGGTTGGTGCCGTGCCTAAAACAACCCTGTCGTCCACAATTTCCAAGTACCTCTGAGCGCAGTTGAGCATCTAGTCCTGAGCGACCCATCCCATTTCGGCCAGAGCCCTTTGCAGGTTCTGGCCCATGAGCTCGAAAACCACCCCCAGCGGCATCTGATCGAGCGCTCCCTGGTTTCCCTGCTGCAGGTGGGTCGCCACGAGCGTGGCCTGGATGAATGGCGGCTTATCAGTGGCGCCCTAGCCGACATCAGTGAGGCCCTTGAGGTCTTTCGTCCCCGCCGCAACACCCGCAAGATCACCGTCTTCGGTTCAGCTCGTACGGTGCAAAGCGACCCCAGCTACGCATTGGCCGAAGAGCTGGCCCGCTATGCGGTGGCCGCTGGATTTGACGTAATGACCGGCGCCGGCGGCGGCATTATGGAGGCCGCCAACAGCGGTGCCGGCTGTGAAGCCAGCATCGGCCTCAACGTGGACCTGCCGTTTGAGCAGCACGCCAACCGCTTTGTGAGCAGCTGCGATGGCCGGCTGCTCCACTTCCGCTATTTCTTCACCCGCAAACTTTTCTTTTTGCGCGAGAGCGATGCCCTGGTGGTGATGCCAGGCGGCTTCGGCACCCTCGACGAGCTATTCGAGTCGCTCACCTTGATCCAAACGGGCCGCACCCCGCCGATTCCCCTGGTGCTGCTTGCCCCTCCCGGCAACCCCTTCTGGAGCGGCTGGCAGCGCGATGTCAGCCAGGGGTTGGCCGCCAGCGGCCTGATCTCCCCCGAAGACGGCGACATATTGAGGGAGGCCCACAGTGCCGAGGAGGCAGTGGCCCACATCAGCCGCTTCTATCGCCTTTTTCACTCCGCCAGGCTGGGCGACAACCGCATCGAGCTGCTGCTCAACTGCGCCCTGCAGCCAGTTCAGCTATCTGCCCTCAACCTGCAGTTCGATGATCTGGTGGATGAGGGTGTTATCCAGGCGAGCGAGACCGTCGACGATGCCGGCCTGCTGCGCCCCTGCCTGAATTTCCACTTCAATCGCCGCCGCATCGGCCGGCTCTACCAGCTGCTCGACACACTCAACGGGCTGGAGGTGCCTCCAGAGCAGCTGCTTACGGAGCCCGGCCGCCGCCAACCCAGTTCTTCGACCCCATGAGTCGCCTCGGCTTGATCGATTACGGCATGGGCAATCTGCACTCTGTGCAGCGGGCTTTCGAACGGCTTGGCGCAACGGTCCAGCCCGTTCAAAGCGGCGCCGAAATGGATGGCTGTAAGGCCCTGGTGCTGCCAGGGGTCGGAGCCTTTGATCCGGCGATGGAGCGCCTGCGCCAGGGTGGTCTGGCCGAGGCGATCACGACCTGGTGCGATGCCGGCCGACCCCTTCTGGGCATTTGCCTGGGGCTGCAGCTGCTGTTTGAGGCCAGTGACGAGGGCGAAGCCGAAGGCCTGGGCCTGCTCAAGGGGCGGGTGCGGGCCCTGCCCCGCCGGCCTGGCCACCCGATTCCGCACATGGGCTGGGAGCCCCTGGTGCCAGCAAACCCCAGTCCCCTGCTGCCGGCCGGCAGCCCGGAGAGCTGGGTGTATTTCGTGCACTCCTACGCCGCCGAGCCCAGTGATCCGGCCTGCAACACCGCCCTGGTGCGCTTCGCCGACACCGCTGTCACCGCCGCTGTCTGGCAGGGAGCCATTGGCGCTTGCCAGTTTCACCCGGAAAAATCAGGCCCCCACGGCGAGGCGATCCTGCGCCGCTGGCTGGCCTGGCTCGATGCCTTATGAGCCTGCGGCTTAGCGGGGGCCGGCGGCTGCAGAGTCCACCGGGCAGCATCGCCCGCCCCACCAGCTCCCGGGTGCGGCTGGCGGTAATGAACCTGCTGGCAGCTGAGCTGCCCGGCTGCGCCTGGCTGGATCTATGCAGCGGCAGCGGCGCTATGGCCTGCGAAGCCCTGCATCGGGGTGCAAGCCGAGTTGTGGCGATCGAGCAGGACCGCCGCATCGCCGCAGTGACCCGAACCAATCTCGAAGCGGTGCATCAGGGGCTAGGTGACGCCGGCCGCCAAGCAAGCGCCTGGGCGGTGCACTGCCGCGAGGTGGGGCGTTGGCTGGCGGAGCCAAATCAACATGCAGCCTTTGATCTGATCTATGCCGACCCCCCCTACGCCGCAGACCTTTATGCCCAGATAGCCAGTGCTGTGCTGGTAGGAGGCTGGCTCAAGCCAGGCGGCACCTTGATCTGGGAATGCGCCAGCTCCAAGCTGCCAGAGATTCCAGCCGGGTGGAGCAAGCGCGATGAACGGCGCTACAGCAGCACCAGCTTGCTGCTACTGGATCAAGTCCACTGCAGCACCGATTGAAGTGTCGACTGAAGCTCAGTCGAGCAGGGTGCCACGGCGATACTGGTTCCAGGCGGCTACAAACAAACCAGCCAGGGTCACGGGGATCAGACCTAGCACGATGCCACAGAGCAGGGGTTCGATCATGGGAGCACTGACAAGGCGTTCAGGGCACAATTGTTCCACGCCCATCCCCCACACCGCGAGCGCCCCGCACCAACTGTGACCAGCCAACCCCTAAACCCAGATGCCGCAAAAGGGCGCCGCGGCCTGATCGCTGCCCTGGTTGGCA
Organism: Cyanobium sp. WKJ7-Wakatipu; assembly: GCF_024345355.1. Classification (NCBI taxonomy): domain Bacteria; kingdom Bacillati; phylum Cyanobacteriota; class Cyanophyceae; order Synechococcales; family Prochlorococcaceae; genus Cyanobium; species Cyanobium sp. WKJ7-Wakatipu. Next base: position 67,540 of record NZ_JAGQAY010000007.1, on the reverse strand, counting down.
TGGCGGCCGCGGCCTGCATCGTGGCGGTGTTGCTGGTGCTGCCTGCGGCCCAGGCCGATCCCTACAGCCGTCAGACCCTTGAGCTCAGCGGCTCCAGCGAGAAGGGCGGCCGGCTGTTTCGGCTCAATTGCGCCGGCTGCCACGGCATCGCCGCCCAAGGGCTGGTGGGCCCCAATCTCCACGGGGTCGCCGCCCGCAAGAGCTCCCGCCAGTTGATCCAGCAGGTGGTGAGTGGCCGCACGCCGCCGATGCCCCGCTTCCAACCGGAACCCCAGGCCATGGCGGACCTGCTGGCCTATCTGAACGGTCTTGTGTGAGCGGCGCCGCCCAGCTGGCCGTGGTGCTGGTGGAACCCTCCGGGCCGCTCAACGTCGGCAGCGTCGCTCGCCTCTGCGCCAACTTCGACGTCGGTGAGCTGCGCCTGGTGGCGCCCCGCTGCGACCACCTCGGCGAGGAGGCCCGGCGCATGGCCGTACACGGCGGCTGGCTGCTGGAGCAGGCCCGCCTGTTCCCCAGTCTCAGCGCCGCCCTGGCCGACTGCTGCCGGGTGGTGGCCACCAGCGGTCGACGCTCCGGCGAGCCCCTACCCCTGCAAGCACCGGAGCCGGCCCTGCGCTGGCTGGCCCAGGCCAGGGGCACCTGCGCCCTGGTGTTCGGCCGGGAGGATCGGGGCCTCAGCAACGACGAGCTGCTCCAGGCTGGCCAGCTGCTCACCCTGGGCAGCGGCGACGCCTATGCCTCCCTCAACCTCTCCCACGCTGCAGCCCTGGTGCTGCATAGCTGGCATTGCTTAGACAGCAGCTTAGAAAGCAGCCTGGGCAGCAGCCCTGAGGTTGGCGCCCTGCCGGAGCCAAGCGACCGCCAGGCCCTCGAAGCGATGCTCGGCGATGCCGAGGCCCTGCTGCTCAACGTGGGCTTCCTCCATCCCCACACTGCCCACGCCCGCATGGCCAAGCTGCGGGGGCTGCTACAGCGGGCCCAAATCTCCACTGAAGAGGTGGCCCTGGTGCGTGGAATGGTGCGCCAGCTGCGCTGGGCCAGTGAGCGCGGGAGCAACCCTGGCCAGACCCCTTAACTTCAGGTCACTTCGTTGGAGTGGCCCGTGACCACTGGCCGTCAGCCCCGTAGCCCCAAGAACCGCTGGGGAGGCCCCTTTCGGTTGGTGTTGCGCCTGGTGGTGATGGGAATTGGTCTGGGCGTGGTCACCGGCACCAGCCTCAAGCTGCTGGCCCCCCGCCTGGCCCAAGGCGCCAGCAAGGCCCCCAGCCTCGACCTCGGCGCAGCCCGCAACAGCAAGGGCCTCGATCCGGGGCAGTTCGAAGCCCGCACGGAGCTGGCAGCGGTGAGCAAGCGCTGGAGCGAGCTGGCAGCAGCCCAGAAAGGCCTCACCGCCAGCGCCTTCCTGCTGGTGCTCGACGACGGCCGCTTTGCCCAGCTGCAGCCCGACCTACCCCTGCCGGCCGCCAGCTCAATCAAAACGCCGATCCTGCTGGCAGGCCTGGAAGACCTCGACAACGGCAAGTTGCGCTGGAACGAGCCCCTGCCCCTCACCAAAGAGGTGATGGGCGGCGGAGCCGGCTGGATGGCCAACAAACCGGTGGGCACCCGCTTCCCGTTTTTTGAAGCGGCCACCGAAATGATCCGGGTGAGCGACAACAGCGCCACCAACCTGCTGATCAAGCGTCTAGGCGGCAAAACGACGCTCAATGAGCGTTTCACCGCCATGGGCCTGCCTTCAACGGCAGTCAACAACTGGCTGCCCGATCTCGAAGGCACCAACACCACCAGCAGCCGTGACCTGGCCAAGTCGATCGCCATGGTGGATATCGGCGAAAGCCTGAGTCCCCGGGCTCGGGACCTGTTTAGGGAAATCATGGGTAGCTCCCGCACCAACACCCTGATTCCTTTGGGCCTGCTCCAGGGACTCGGCAAAGACTCCGCCGACCCCGACAGCGAGCTGCTCAGCTTCGGCATCACCGTCTACAACAAAACTGGTGATATCGGTATCGCCTACGCCGATGCAGCCCTGATCCAGCTCCCCAACGGCCAGCGCGCCGTGGCGGCCTTCATGGTGAAAGGTCCGTTCAACGACCCCCGCTCCACCGATCTGATCCGCGCCATGGCCGCTGAAGTGTCAAAAACCCTGGTGGGCCGCAAATGAACCGCCCTCGCCTGTTCCAGGTCAGCTGGCTGCCGCTGCTGCTGCTAACCAGCCTGGCCGCCCCCGCCCTGAGCCAGACCAAAGCCAAGCCAGCGGCCCCGCTGCTGCGCCCCCAGACCGTGGCGCCCTTGAGCGGCGGCCTGGATCGGGTGCTGCTGGTGAATGACAACAATCCCGAGCTAATTCGCGAGCCCGGGATCCTGCTTTCCACCTTTCCCGGCGCCGGTCGCGGCGTGCCTGCAGCCCACCTGGATGTGGCCCTGAACGGCCGCTTTGATCTGTTCAGTCATCACGTCTACGCGGGCAAACCAGAGAGCCTCTACTCCACCCTTTGGCTGGCGGTGCTGGCGGCTCCCCGCGGCCCCGGGCCCGTAACTCTGAAGCTGCTGGCTGGCTCGACTGCCCTCTCCCAAGCGGTGGATCCCGGCCAGGCCGGCGCCCCCTTCCTGCCCCTGCCGGCCCTGATGGTTCAGGGCACCACCCCGGTGTGGGCCGGCCCCGGCAGCAGGGTGGCCACCGAATTACTGGCCCGCCAGCGCAGCCCCGAGCTGCCCGCCAGCTGGACCCTGCCCCCCGGCGCTCCCACCACCCTGCTGGTGCTGCCCCTGCCGGTGCGGGGCCTCGATCCCCTGCTCAACGGCCGCAACCTGCAGCTGCGGCTGGAGAGCTCGGCCCCGGTGAGCCTGGCCACCCTGGCGGCTTTTGGCCGCGGCAATGAGCCACCGAGCGCCGCCAGCTGGGCCGCCCTGCTGGAGGGGGGACTCAGCCCTCGGGAGCACAGCCCCACCCCCCGGGGCAGCAAGGGGGGCATGGTGTATTCGCGGGTGAGTGGGGTGCAGGTGGGCAGCGTTTGGCGCAGCCGCCTCAGCGATCCGGGCAAAAACTGGCTGAGCGTGAGCCGGGCGCCGATCTCCTGGCCGATCAGCAGCCTGGAGCGCGGCACCCTGGGCACCGGCCAGGTGCAAACCGCCGAGCTGCAGGCCTTTTACCCAGGCACGGCCTGGGCCGCCCACGGCAACTACGGCGTCGAATACGACCTCAGCATCCCCCTGCGCAACGACACGACCAAGCCGGTGACCCTGCAGCTGGTCCTGGAATCGCCGCTCAAGGGCGATGCCGCCATTGGTGGCCTGCGTTTCAAAAGCATTGGCGGCATCACTAGTGGCAGCCGGCCGGTGATGTTCCGCGGCACGGTGGAGGTGACGGGCCTTGATGGCGCCAGCCCGGGCAGCAGGCCCGTTGGCCGGCGCAGCTTCCATCTGGTGCAGCGTGCTGGTGAACCCAGCCCCGCCTTTGGCACCATCAGCCTGGCGCCAGGGGCCAGCCGCCAGCTGCAGGTGCGGCTGATCTATCCGGCCGATGCCACCCCGCCCCAGGTGCTCAGCCTGCTGCCGCTTCCAGATCCAGCTATGAACCCAGCTGTGAAACAATCCGAATCAACTCCAGCCAGCCGTCCGTGACGCCAGTTCGCAAGCGCAGGGTCTTCCCCTTCACCGCGATCGTCGGGCAGGAGGAGATGAAGCTGGCCCTGTTGCTCAACGTGATCGATCCGCGCATTGGCGGCGTGATGATCATGGGCGACCGGGGCACCGGCAAATCGACCACCATCCGGGCCCTGGCGGACCTACTGCCCGAAATCGATGTGGTGGCGGGCGACCCGTACAACAGCTCCCCCTTCGACCCAGACCTGCAGAGCACGGAGGTGCGCGCCCGCGCCGATCAGGGTGAGGAGCTACCGGTGGAGCCCCGCCAGGTGCCGATGGTCGACCTGCCCCTAGGCGCCACGGAAGATCGCCTCTGCGGCACGATCGACATCGAAAAGGCCCTGAGTGAAGGCGTGCGGGCCTTTGAGCCCGGCCTGCTGGCCAAGGCCAACCGCGGCCTGCTCTACGTGGATGAGGTGAACCTGCTCGACGACCACCTGGTGGACGTGCTGCTGGATTCAGCCGCCTCCGGCTGGAACACGGTGGAGCGCGAAGGTGTGAGCGTGCGCCACCCGGCCCGCTTCGTGCTGATCGGCTCCGGCAACCCCGAGGAGGGGGAGCTGCGGCCCCAGCTGCTCGATCGCTTCGGGATGAGCGTGGAGGTGCGCACCGTGCGCGATCCAGAGCTGCGGGTGCAGGTGGTGGATCAGCGCACCAACTTCGACAGCGATCCAGACGGCTTCAACAATGCGGTGCAAACCACCCAGGACGCCCTGCAGGACCGGGTGATTGCGGCGCAGAAGCTGCTGAATCAAGTGGCTATCGACGCCGACCTACGCATTCGCATCTCGGCGGTGTGCGGCGAGCTGGATGTGGATGGCCTGCGCGGCGACATCGTCACCAACCGAGCCGCCCGGGCCCTGGCCGCCTTCGAGGGTCGCACCGAAGTGGGCGAAGAAGACGTGGCTCGCGTCATGGCCTGCTGCCTGCGCCATCGCCTGCGCAAAGACCCGCTGGAAACGATCGACTCCGGCGACCGGGTGGTGAAGGTGTTCTGCAAGGTGTTCGAGCGCTCCGACAGCAGCGATCGCAGCGCCTTCGAGTTGGCGTTGGTGGGGTGAAGCACCCCATGGCCTCATCTGCTGACTGCATCGGCCGGGTGATGCTTTTCAGCGCCTGTCTCGGCCTGATGCCACTGGCCCCCTCCGCTCGGGCCACGCCCGAGCTGGTGGTGCTGATGCGGCATGGCCACAAAGGTCCTGGGGGGTCCAATTACAACCTGTCGGCGCAGGGCTTCGAGCGCGCTAATGCGCTGGCCTCGCTGCTGCCGCAATGTTTTGGGCGCCCCAGCCAGATCCGTAGCTTCTATCTCGATCCCATTTCCGGCAAGAACGCCCGCAGTTACCAGACGGCCGTGCCTCTAGCGGTTGCTACCGGCGTAGACATCGCCATCGACCTCGCCTCCCGCGAGGATTCTTTCCGCTCAGGTCGCCAAATTCTCACCGATCCGAGCGTTGCCGGCGGCAGAGTGGTGCTGTTCTGGGAACACCGACGCCTGCCCCAGCTCGCCGCAGGCCTGGGCTGGCCAGCGATGGCGCCGATCGCCGACGACGACTTCGACCAGCTGGTTGTGCTCCGCTACCGGCCGTCCTCAATACAGCCCGAGGTGCGGACCTACAGCCAGGCCCAGCTGCTCGATGGCAAGCAGCGCTGTGATCCACTCCTTGAGCCTGGTCGGCAACCGCGGAGCTGACCATCGCCAGCCCTGAAGTCCTCAGATCCTCAGATTCAGATATTGCCTCCCCCCAATTGCCTAAAACGTTCACCGCCATGCCCACCTGTGCCCCACACCGTTCCACCACCCTGCGGCGGTCTCAGTGGGTAGCTGGTCTGCTGGCCGCCCTAGCCCTGCAGCAAACATGCCTGGCCGCCCAAGCCGAACCGGCAGCAGCGGAGCTCAAACTCGACCAGCGCCGACTGGCCGCAATCGCTGGCCTCCCTCCAGCGCCAGGCAGTGCCGCGGAAGCCGCTGATCTGGCAATCCTGGAGTGGCTGCAGCGCTTCCGAAGCCCGGAGATCGTGGCCACCACCTGGCTGCTACTAGACCGCGACCTCAATGTCTTCAGCAGCGCTGTGGGCACTGAGCTCGGCAAGGCCACGCCAATGCTCAGCGCAGGTCTACACGCGTTCATGGCGCCGGTGAACAGCGCCTATCGGGGGATCAAGCAACAACAGGGCCGAATCCGTCCTTACGTCGCCCACCCTGGGCTGGAGCCCTGTCTGCCACGGGAGAACACCGGCTCCTTTCCCTCTGGGCACGCCGTGTGGTTCCGCAGCACAGCCGAGCTGCTCGCTGACCTACTTCCCGAGCGTCGCGAGCGCCTGCATCACGTAGGCCGCCAGGGTGGAGCCAACCGGGTGCTGTGCGGCGTGCATTACCCCTCCGATGTGGAGGCAGGCCAGCGCCTCGGTGTCGACGCCGCCCTGCAGATCATCGCCAGTCCCCAGTGGCGAGCCTTCCGGCAGGATCCGGCGCTACGGGCGGAGCTCGAATTGTTGCGGGCAGTTCCAGCCAAGGCCCTGCCGCCGATGCTGCGCTGAACCATGAGGATCCTCGGCATCGATCCCGGCCTGGCCCGCGTCGGCTACGGGATGATTGAGGTGGAAGAGCACCGCGGCGGCGCCCAGCACCTGCTCGACTGCGGCATCATCCGCACCGATCCTGGACGCAGCGATGGGGAGCGGATGGTGGAGATCGCCCGCGACCTGCGGGTGCTGATCCGCACCTGGCAGCCCCAGCTGGCGGTGGTGGAAAAGTTTTTCTTCTACCGCTCCAGCACCACGATCTCGGTGGTACAGGCCCGCGGCGTGCTGATGATGACCCTGGCGCGGCTCAAGGTGCCGGTGGTGGAGTTTCCGCCGATGCAGATCAAGCTGGCCCTCACCGGCCATGGCCACGCCCAGAAGGACGACGTGCTCGAGGCGGTGATGCGGGAGCTCAACCTCGACACCCCACCCCGCCCCGATGACGCCGCCGACGCCCTCGCCGCGGCCCTCACCGGCTGGTTTCAGCGATGAGCGCCAAAGCGAGCCTGCGCCAGCAGTTCCGGGCCCGGCGCCTGGCCCTGCTGCCGGAGGCCCAGCCCGCCATCGAGGCCCAGGTCCGGCGGCACTGTCCTGCTCTGCTGCCCCCCGGGCGCCACCTGGGTCTCTACTGGCCCCTGGCCGGCGAAGTCGACCTGCGCTCGCTGCAGGCCCTACTGCCCAACCAGCTGGCCCTGCCGGCCATCACCGCCGCCCCCGGCGATTCGGCGGCTCGGCTGGTGTACCGCCCCTGGCGGAGCGGCGACGCCCTGGAACCCGATGGCTGCGGCATCCCCGCCCCAGCGGCCCGAGCCGCAGCGCCTGACGAGGGCGCGCTAGCCGCGGAGCAACTGGGCCTGCTGTTGATTCCTGCTCTGGCCTGCGATGGTGCTGGCATCCGCCTGGGCTACGGCGGCGGCTGGTACGACCGGCTGCGGGCCGACCCCACCTGGGCCCAGGTGCCGGCCCTGGCGGTGCTGCCCCGGGGCTGCCGCGTTGAGCAGCTGCCATGCGACCCCTGGGATGTGCCCCTGCAGGGCTGGATCGATGAAGACGGCCTCGGGCACCCTTCTTGAGGGCACCCTTCTTGACAATGCCTTTACACGGGACGCACTGCGAGCGGCTGTTTGCCAGGATCAGTTCATAGAACAGGCCACGCCTTGGATCTCAAAGCTTTTACTGCTCCCTGCAGCTACGCCTCGGTCCCAGAAAGGGTCTTGGCTGCCGAACTTCAGGAGCGCGGCCAAAGCCACGACGCCCTCTCGATGATGGTGAGCTCAATGGTGCGGATGGTGCAGGCCGGCAAAAGCAGCGATAGTCGTTGGCAAGCTTCCTGATTCAGCCATGAATCTGCGTGTAATTCCGGCCCTGCTGCTGCTTGCCAGCGCCGCCCCGGCCCATAGCCACGCGATTGAAAGCAGCCTGGAGCGCCTGAGCAGCCTCACCGATCAACTGGTGCTCGACAGCCGTTTCGGCAATGGGGAACCCGCCGATGATGCGGTGGTGCGGCTGGTGCCGCCCAATGGTGAGCCGATCGAAGTAGGTCGCACCGATGCCCGTGGCCAACTCCGCTTCCAGCTGCCTAGCAATGCAACCTCCGCCTGGGAGCTACAAGTAGACCGCGGCCCAGGCCACCGCGACTATCTCGAGCTACCAGGGGCAGCACCGGCGCTTTCAACTGGCTTCAACAGCTCCCGACCAGAGCAAGGAATCCGAACAGGGCTGGCACTGCTCGGTCTCAGTGCCGCAGCAGGCGCCCTGGGAGGAGCACTGAGCTGGCGCCGCGGCGGCCGGCGCTGATGAGCATTGCCCCCAGTGGCAGTCCGGCCCTCGACCGCATGGTGGAGCGTCTCGCCAGCACCAGCGATCCCCGCCGCCGCTACGAATACGTACTTTGGCTGGCCAAAAAGCTCGAGCCCCTGCCCGAGGAATTTCGCAATGACGCCTTCAAGGTGAAGGGCTGCGTTTCACAGGTATTTGTGGTGGCGGAGTTAGTCGATGGCGCCCTGCACTGGCACGGTGACTCCGACGCCGCCATCACCAAGGGACTACTGGCCCTGCTGATTGAAGGGCTCGAAGGGCTGACGCCGCAGCAGGCCACCACCATCGATCCGGCCTTCATCGCCGCCACCGGCCTGCAGGCCAGCCTGACTCCCTCAAGGGCCAACGGCTTTCTCAACATCCTGCGGCTGATGCAGGCCCAGGCCCAGTCCTTGGCGGCCACCTCCTAGGCCAAGCCAGTTGATTTCTAGGATCGACAAATTGATACCCCCCAACGAATGACCATCGGCATCGGCTTGCTCGGGCTCGGCACGGTGGGGGCTGGTGTGGCAGCCATCCTGGCGACCCCGGCCGGCCGCCACCCGCTGGTGGGTGAACTCGAATTGCGGCGGGTGGCCGTGCGCGACCTGAACCGGCCTCGCACGGTGGAATTGGCAGCCGAACTGCTCAGCACCGACCCAGAATCCGTGGTCGACGACCCGGCGGTCGACATCGTGGTGGAGGTGATGGGTGGCCTGGAGCCGGCCCGCTCCCTGATCCTGCGGGCGATTGCGGCCGGCAAACCTGTAGTAACCGCCAACAAGGCCGTAATTGCGCGCTACGGCGAGGAGATCGCCGCCGCCGCCGCCGGCAGTGGGGTGTATGTGCTGATCGAAGCCGCCGTAGGTGGCGGCATCCCGATCATCGAGCCCCTGAAGCAGTCCCTGGGAGCCAACCGGATCCAGCGGGTGAGCGGCATCATCAACGGCACCACCAACTACATCCTCAGCCGCATGGCGGCAGAGGGAGCCGCCTACCCAGACGTGCTAGCTGACGCCCAGCGCCTTGGCTACGCCGAAGCCGACCCCGCCGCTGATGTGCAGGGGGGAGATGCAGCCGACAAGATCGCAATCTTGGCGGGCCTGGCCTACGGCGGTCCGGTGCCCCGCGAGGCTATCCCAACAGAGGGGATCGACCAGCTCGATGCCCGCGACATCGCCTACGCCGAGCAGCTTGGCTATGTGGTGAAGCTTTTGGCCGTGGCCCAGGCCATGCCGAGTGAGCAAGCCATGCCGGGCGAGCAAGCCGAGCAGCTCCTCGATGTGCGCGTCCATCCCACCCTGCTGCCCAAGGCCCATCCGCTGGCCGGGGTGAACGGTGTCAACAACGCGATCCTGGTGGAGGGAGACCCCGTGGGCCAGGTGATGTTCTACGGGCCCGGGGCTGGAGCCGGACCCACCGCATCGGCGGTGGTGGCCGACATTCTCAACATCGCCGGCATCCGCCAGGCCACTGGCGGTAGGGGCACTCAGGCGCCCCTCGATCCCCTACTGGCCGCCGGCAGCTGGCGAGACTGCCAGCTGGTCGAGAGTGCCGTAACCAGCCACCGCAACTACTTGCGGCTGCGCACCAGCGATCGGGCCGGCGTGATCGGTGCTATCGGCACCTGCTTTGGCGAAGCGGGGGTGTCGATTCAATCGATAGTGCAGTTCGAAACCCAGAGCGCCGGCGGCGCCGAAATCGTGGTAATCACCCACGAGGTTTGCGAAGCCAACTTCCGCCAGGCCCTAGCCGCAATCGAGACCCTGACAGATGTTCAGGCCGTGGCCGCCTGCCTGCGCACCCTTTAGCAGCGGGCCTGATTGACTCCATCAGGTCTCCAAATCGCCATCAACTGGCCAATGGGGCCAGCAGCAGGCCACAGTGGAGCACAAATCGAAATTAATTATTAAGACCCCAGCGGGGTCTGATCTGGAGGGGCCAGCTACTGAGGCAAGCCCTGTCGAGATCCCCACACCCAGGCCGATGTTTGTAGCGAGACGAACAGTGTTCAGCCCCTGTCCCCCGCAACATCTGCCCAGCAAGTACCAATCAGTTAGCCCCTAACCCCATGACCGGCCCCACCTGCTCCAGTGCCCAGGCCTCGAGCACAGTCAACCTTCACCAAGGCGCCTGCGTGCACCTTGAAAGCGATGAGCAGCTCTACCAAGTGATTGGCGTCGACGACCACCACGACCGCTGCTGGCTGCGCCGCTGGCCCCTGGCGCGCCAGGGATCGGAAGTGTTTGAAATTTCCCTGCAACAGGTGCGCCCTGCCTGGCCTCATCGGTCTTGAATGGCGTTGATTTGATGGCCGCCCCTTGCCCCGCGCTCCGCGGCTGACCCAAACCCTGGCAGCAGCCCTGCTGACCAGCGGCCTGGCAGCTGGCCTGACTCTCTCCGGCTGCCGGCCCAAGCACGAGGCGTCGGCCAACCGGCTGGTAGTTGCCAGCAAAAACCGCATCGACACGGTTGATCCAGGCGGCGCCTACACCTTCGGCGCCATGCAGCTGCTGAGCGCGATCGGCGATCCGCTCTATGCGATCAATGCCGCTGGCCAGCTGGAGCCGCGTCTGGCAGTGGCGCTGCCCCAGCTGAGTGCCGACGGGCTAAAGGCCCAGGTGCAGCTGCGCCAAGGCGTGCGCTTTCACGACGGCACGCCGTTCAATGCCGCGGCCATGGTGTTCAGCCTGGAGCGCTTCCTAGCCATCGGCAAGCTCAGCTACCTGCTGGGCGATCGGGTAAGCGCCGTGCGGGCCGTGGGTCCCTACACAATCGAGCTGACGCTCAAGCGCCCCTTCAGCCCCCTGGCCGAGCTGCTCAGCGCCGTCAACCTGACGCCCCTCTCCCCCAGCGCCTACAAAAACCATCGCGATCGCTTCCTCAACGACCGCTTCGTGGGCACCGGGCCCTACCGGCTCAGCTTCTTCACAGGCCAGCAGCAACGCTTAGAGCCGTTTGCGGGGTATTGGGGGGCCAAACCCGCCAATGGCGGTATCGACCTGGTGTCGCTCAGTAATTCCACCGCCCTCTACGGCGCCCTGCAGAGCGGCGAGGTGGATGTGCTGCTCTCGACCAGCCTCGAAATCGACCAGCAGGCCGCCTTGCAACGCCAGGCTGCAGCTGGCAGCCTGCAGGTGGGCAGCGGTCCGGCATTGGAGATCGGCTACCTCACCATGCTCACCGACCAGCCGCCCCTCAACGATCCCCGGCTACGCCAAGCAGTGGCCTACAGCCTCGATCGCAACACCATCAGCCGCCGGGTAACCCTGGGCCTGCGGCCGCCCCTGCGCGAGCTGGTGCCCCCCAGCCTCAAGGGCTCCGACCCCCAGGCCTGGCCCAGCTACAACCCAACCAAGGCCCGCCAGCTCTATCGCCAGGCCGGTTACTGCCAGGGCAAGCGCCTGACCCTGCCGCTCACCTTCCGCTCCAACATCCCCGCCGACCGGATGTTTGCCCTCACCTGGCAGGCCCAACTGCAGCAGGATCTGGGCGATTGCGTTGAGCTCGAGGTGACCGGCATGGAGGCCACCACCGCCTACCGCCAGCTGGGGGAAGGGTCCTTCCCCCTAATCCTGCTGGAGTGGATGGGCGACTTTCCCGATGCCGACAACTACCTGGTGCCCTTGCTGGGCTGTGAGGAAGCCCAAGGGGAGCGCTGTCTCAAGGGGGCCAGCGCCGCCAGTGGCAGTTTCTGGGCCAAACCCGGCCTGCAACAAGACCTGGAGCGCAGTGCTTCCTTAGCCGGCCCCGCCCGCACCGCCCTGTTGCGCCGCATCCAGCGCCAAACGGCAGCCGCCAACCCTTACCTACCGGTGTGGCTGGTGGCACCGCGGGCCTGGGCCCAACCCAGCATCAGCCAGCCCCGTTTCGATGGCTCCGGCCGCCTATTGCTACAGGAATTGACCCGTAAGCAGACCCCCCAAGGGAGCACCAAACCATGAGCCGCCGCCGGGCCCTTTTGCGCTACCTGGCCGCCCGGCTGGCGCTGGCGCCATTGATGTTGTGGCTGATCGCCAGCCTGGTTTTTCTGCTGCTGCGGCTGGCGCCTGGGGATCCGATCGACGCCCTGCTCGGCACCCGCGCTCCCGAAAGCGCCCGCGCTGCGCTGCGGGCCCAGCTGGGCTTGGATCAACCATTGCTGCACCAGTACGGCAGCTTCCTGGGCAAATTGCTGCATGGCGACCTGGGCGCCTCGCTCACCAACCAGGAACCGGTGACGGAAGTAATTCGACAAAGCCTGCCGGCCTCCCTGGAGCTGGGGGTGGTGGCCCTGCTGCTGGCTGCCGTTGTGGGTCTAGCGGTGGGCTTTTCCGGCATTGCCCGCCCGGAAGGCAAGCTCGATCTAGCCGGCCGGCTCTACGGCATCGGCACCTATGCCCTGCCGCCCTTCTGGGCCGCAATGGTGGTGCAGCTGGTGTTTGCGGTGTGGCTGGGCTGGCTGCCGGTGGGGGGGCGCTTCCCGCCCACCTTGCTGCCGCCGCAAGGAAGTGGCTTCTACTTGCTCGACAGCCTGCGCAGTGGCCTGGCCACGGGCGAATGGCAGCAGCTGCTTGGGAGTGTGCGCCATCTGGTGCTGCCAGCGGCCACCCTGGGCCTATTGCTCAGCGGCATCTTTGCCAACTCGCTGCGACTCAATCTGCGCCGCACCCTCGGCTCCGATTACGTGGAAGCAGCCCGCAGCCGCGGCCTGGGCGAGGCCCGGGTGGTGCTGCGCCATGCCCTGCCCAATGCCCTGCTGCCGGTGCTCACGATCACGGGCATCACCGTGGCGTCGCTGATTGGCGGAGCGCTGCTAATTGAGGTCACCTACTCCTGGCCCGGCATCGCCTTCCGGCTGCAGGAAGCGATCGGCCAGCGCGACTACCCGCTGGTGCAGGGCATCGTGGTGGTGGTGGCCGGCCTGGTGGTGGTGGTTACGGTGCTGGTGGATCTGCTGGTGGCCGTGCTCGATCCACGCATCAAGTTCTGAGGTTTAACTCACTCTGGCGGCAGCAACCCCTGCCAGCGGCGAGCCTGGTTGCGATCGAGCACATATGCCCGGACGCCGTCCTGTTCGCGCCGCTGGGGGGAAAGCAGCAATGGATTCTCAAAGCCCTGCAGAAATTCGCTGGTGACGTTGAGCAGCAGCGCCTGCACCTTCAGGGGCTCGATGCCCACCAGCTCCTCACCGAGTCGAAACAACGCTTCGCCCCGGTTGTCGATACGCACCGGTGAGAAATGGCTGGCCCCTTCCACCAGCACCAGCCGGCTCTGGGGATGGGTGGCTCCAGCAAACACGGCCAGCTGCTCCTGCACCGGAGGCGTCACCAGATCGAGACTGCCGCCCACCAGCAGCACCGGCACGTTGAGGTCTTGCAGACCGCGGTGGGGCCAAAGCAGGCTGCCGAAACCATTAAAGGCAACCACTCCCAGCAAGGGCGTGGCCTGGGACCGCAAGGGGCCTGCGCTGGCGTCGCCATCACCGGTGATCCGAGGCAGCTGGCACTGGAGCAGCCGCGACAGGTTGGTGAGCGGCAAGGACGCCAGGGCCAGCTCACAACGGCGACCCAGTCCCCGCTCCGGCACCAGGCCAGCCCCCATCAGCGCAGCTAGGCCACCAAGCGAGTGCCCCCCCAGCACCACTCCCTGCTCCCCCGCAGGCGCCGGGCCCAAAGCAGGCAGCTGACCCTCCCGCTGGGCCTCAAGCACGGCCTGCAGATCTGCCAGGCGCTGGGGCAGGGTTTCGGCCCCGGGCGGTGGGGCATCACCAAGCAGCGACGCCTGCAGTGCCTGCTGGTCGCTGCCGGGATGGACCACCACCAACACGGGCCAACCCCGGTCGGCCAGAGCCGCCGCCAACCAGCTGAGCTGGTCGGCGCTGCCGCCCAGGCCCGGCATCAGCAGTAGCCAAGGGCCACGGCGGGCCTGCTGGGCAGGCCATAGCTCCAGAGGCAGGGGCGCCACCCGATGGGGCACTGGCAACTGAAGGAGCTGGGGCTGGCGCCGCACGGCGCTCGTAAACCCCAAAGGACTGGAGCTACGCCGAGGCAGGGGGAGCTGGCGCAACCGCTGGAGGGCAGTGTTTTGCCGCTTCAGCTGGCTGCGCCACTGTCCAGCCAGCTGAAGCGCCCCATCGAGGCGCAGGGTGACGCTGGCCACAGGCAGGGCCCGCAGCAGCTCCAGGGCGGAGACGCTGCTCTGCCGCTCCAGCAACTGACGCAGGCTGCTGAGCAGCAGCGGTGCCGTGCTGCGGTCAGCAGGGCCAGTGGTCAGCAGGCTGCCGGCTTCTTTAAGCATCTGCTCACCGGTCCAGCTGTTGAGCAGCTGCAGCCCAAAGCTGCGATCCCGCAGCAGCGGCGCCTGCAGCAAGCGGACCAGGTCGCGGCGACTCTGGGAATTCAGCAGCCTGAGCCACGCTTGCAGGCCATTCCCTGCCTGCTCGGGCTGGCGAGTCCAGGACTCCAGGGCCGTCAGGTCGATGGGCAGCGCCAGGCCATCGAGTTGCAGCACCAACTCCTCGGCAGCCCGAGCCGGCATGCAGCCCAGGGCCAGAGCTCCGGTAAAGCAACACCAAAGGCGCAACGAGCGGCGAGCCAAGGCCAAAGGCGGGGACGATTATTCTCTCGCGCCAGGGCCGCTAAGCGGCGCCAGACTCCCCTCACCTAGCTAAAGGCCCGTTTGCGCCCCTTCCGTTCTGCCAGTCCGCCACGGTCCGCCAGTCCGCCGCAGTCCGGTTGGCTGGGCCAGTTTCCGGCGGCACTGCGCCAGGTGGCCCTAGTGCGACTGGTGGCTTCGTTTGGAGCCGGCGGGGTGCTGTACCTAACGCCGATCGTGTTCCACCAGGCGGCCTTCAGCGCCCAGTCGGTGACCCAGGGCTTGGCGCTGGCGGCGCTGGCGGGCACGGCGGGTCGTTTCATGAGCGGCATGCTGCTGGATCGGGGGCTGGCCTGCTCGATACCGGTGCTACTGGCCGCCCTGGCAGCCCTGCTGGGGGATCTGCGGCTGTTTGGCACGGCCAGCTTCCCGGGCTACGTGCAGGGGCAATTGCTGATCGGCATCGCTGCCGGGCTCTACTGGCCGGCGGTTGAGCTGGCGGTGCCCCTGGGCTGCCGCATGGGGCCTGCCCCGATTCCCACCGCCCGGGGCTATGCATTGGTGCGCAGCGCCGATGCGGCTGGGATTGCGGCTGGAGCCCTGCTCGGGGCGCTGCTGGCGGCGGCCGGCCATCTGCGGGGCATCTACCTGATCGACATCATCTGCCTACTGCTGGTGGTATTGCTGCTGCTAAAGCAGCCCCTGCAGCGGGCTAGCCCTGCCAGCTTCGATCCAGCCGTCCACACCCCCTGGCGCCAATGGTTGCCGCCACTGATGCCGCTACTAGCGATCAGCCTGCTGGCCACCTCGCTGCCGGCTCTGATGCAGAGCGCCCTGCCCCTGGATCTGGTGCGCGGAGGCCTGGAGCGGGCAGCCATGCCCGAAAGCCTGGGGGCTCTACTGGTTGGTCTGCAGCTAGGCGTGCTGGTGCTGATCCAGTGGCCGGTGGGTCAGGCCCTGGCCAAGCGTCCGTTAGCGCAGGGGCTGGGGCTGAGCCTGGCCTGCTTTGCCACGGGCACGGTGCTGCTGGCCTTTTCAGCCCTGAGCAGCCAGGGGCTTTGGCTGGTGCTGCTAGCCCAGCTGCCCCTAGCCCTAGGGGCAGCTGCTTTCCTACCGATTGCCACCGCAGCAGTGATCGAGCTCAGCCCCAAGGAGCACCAAGGCTTGGCCATGGCTCTTTTTTCCCAATGTTTTGCCCTGAGCGCTCTAGGGGCGCCACTGCTGGCCGGCTTAGCCCTCGATGCCCAAAGACACGCCGGTGGCTTCTGGATCGGCATGACCCTGCTATGCCTGGCTGGCCTCAACCTGGTGAAGCGGCTCAGACCGAGGCCAGCTGCGGATTTTGGAACGGAAGGGGTGAGCTGAAACCCCTGTCCGAAACCTGAAGCCCAGTCCGAAATCTGAAACCCGGTCCGAAATCTGTACAGGCTGTGCAAGTTGTACGAGCTGTACGGATCTAGAGGGGAGGCCGTGCTTCAAGCCGAGGCAGGCGGTTCTTCGCGAGCGGTTGCTTGCTTAGCCACCCAGGCCTCGTGGGGCAGGGGCTCGGTGCCGTATTCCCAGTCGTCGTAGTCGGGATCGTTGCGGATCTTCTGGTGCAGCTCCTTCTGCACGTCAAAATCGTTGGGATGGCCAACGTCCACGGCTTCTTCCGGCTGAGGGTTAGGTGGTTGGGGGGTAGTCATGGCTTATCTCTCAGCAAATCCATTCTGAAGCAGGTTCAGTCTCGGTGAAATGCCCCCGAGCTCACACGTTGAACAAAAACTCCATCACGTCGCCCTCAGCCACCACATATTCCTTGCCCTCAGCCCGCAGCCAGCCCTTGGTGCGAGCTTCCACCAGCGAGCCCGCCTCGAGCAGCTGCTTGTAGCCGATGGTCTGGGCGCGGATGAAGCCGCGCTCGAAGTCGGTGTGAATCACTCCAGCGGCCTGGGGGGCGGTCATGCCGGCCTGGATGGTCCAGGCGCGGGTTTCCTTCTCACCGGTTGTGAAATAAGTGCGCAGCCCCAGCAGGTCGTAGGTGGCGCGGATCAGGCTCTGCAGGCCGCCCTCCCCTACCCCGAGACCCGCCAGGAATTCGGTGCGATCCTCCTCGGGCAGCTCAATCAATTCAGCCTCCACCTGGGCCGAGATACGCACCGTACCCGCCCCTTCCTTCAGGGCCAGCGCTGCCACCTCCTCGCAGTAGGCGTTGCCGCTGGCCAGATCGTCTTCGCTGACGTTGGTGGCATAGATGATCGGCTTGGCCGTGAGCAGCCCCAGGGGCTTGAGAAGCGGGGCCTCCTCATCGCTGAGGGCCACATTGCGGGCGGCACCACCGGCCTCCAGCTCCACCTGGATGCGCTCAAGGGCGGCATCTTCAAGCTGGGCCTCCTTGCTGGTGCGCACCTGCTTCTTGAGCCGCTCGCGACGCTTCTCCACCTGGGAGAGATCGGCCAGGCCCAGCTCGAGGTTGATCACCTCGGCATCGCGGGCCGGCCCCACTGAGCCACTCACATGGATCACGTCGTCGTTTTCGAAGCAGCGCACAACGTGGACGATTGCGTCCACCTCGCGGATGTTGGCCAGAAACTTGTTGCCAAGACCCTCTCCCTGGCTGGCCCCCTTCACCAGCCCGGCGATATCGACAAACTCCACCCGGGTGGCAATGATCTCCTTGCTGGAGCTGAGGGCAGCCAGCTGATCGAGCCTGGGGTCTGGCACGGAGACCACACCAGAATTCGGCTCAATCGTGCAGAACGGGTAGTTGGCGGCTTCGGCCTGGGCGTTGGCGACCAGGGCATTGAACAGGGTCGATTTGCCGACGTTGGGCAGACCGACGATTCCGGCTTTAAGCATGGCTGAAATCTACGGGCCGCAGGTCGAGGCGCCAGCAGCGAAAATAGAAGTATCTGCCCACAGCCCAATTTCCACCCCCACTGCAGTGCCGGTGATTTCCAGCTCGCCGCGCCGGCCCTGGCAGCGGCGGCGCCTTTGGGCCGCAGCCGCCGCAGGGCTTGTGCTCGTAGCTGGCATCGGCCTCATGCAGCGGCAGCGCGGCACCAGCCGGGCCAATCTCGAGCTGTACACAGTTGTTGCAGCTGCGGGCGACCTGCCAGGGGTGGTGAGTGCCAGCGGCGAACTCGAGGCCGAAAAGCGCGTGAACGTCAGCCCCAAACGGCAAGGGGTGATCGAGGAGCTCTACGTGGAGGAGGGCGACCAGGTGAGCTCTGGCCAGGCCCTAGCTCGCATGGATCAAGGCGACCTCGACGAGCGGCTCGCCGAGCTGCGGGCCCAGTTGCGCTCAGCCCAGGCCCAGCTGGCCCGCAGCCGCAGCGAGCTGGAGCGCAACGAGAGCCTCTATCGCCAAAACGCCATCAGCCTCAGTGACTTCAACAGCGTGCGCAGCGCCTTCCTGGTGGACCAGGCGGCCATGCAGGCCAGCCGCCAACGGCTGCAGGCGCGCCAGGTGGAGCAGGCCGACTTGGTGGTGCGGGCGCCGTTCGATGGGGTGGTGACCCAGCGCTTCGCCGATCCTGGCGCCTTTGTGACACCCACCACCACCGCCTCGGCCACCGCCGGTGCCACCAGCTCCTCGATTGTGGAGCTAGCCCAAGGCCTGGAGGTGGTGGCCAAGGTGCCGGAAAGCGACATTGGCCGTGTGCAGCTGGGTCAGAGCGCCACGGTGCGGGTGGATGCCTTTCCCGATAAAAGCTTTGAAGCACGGGTCAAGCGCGTCACCCCCCGGGCCGTGAAGATCAACAACGTCACCTCCTTCGATGTGGTGCTGCGCTTAATTGGCGACCCCCCCCAGCTGCGCATCGGCATGACCGCCGACGTCGGCTTCCAGACAGGTCAGGTGCAGGCCGACACCCTGGTGCCCACCGTGGCGATCGTCACCGAGGCGGGGCGGCCGGGCGTTCTGCTGGTGGGCAAGAAAAACCAGCCCACCTTCCAGCCGGTGGAGCTCGGCATCAGCAGCGGCAAGGACACCCAAATCCTCTCCGGGCTCAAAAGCGGCACCCGGGTGTTCATCGACCTGCCGCCCTGGGCCAAGAAACGCCCCTAGCCGGCCAGGAAAGTGCGGGCAGCATCCACGATCCGCCCCGAAGCCTGGCCGTCGCCAAAGGGATTGTGGGCCCGGGCCATGGCCTCATAAGCCGCCGGATCATCCAGCAGGCGGCTGGCCTCGGCCACGATGTCGGCGCTGTCGGTGCCGATCAGCTTGGCCGTGCCCGCCTCCACAGCCTCAGGGCGCTCCGTGGTGCGGCGCAGCACCAGCACAGGCTTACCAAGGGATGGCGCCTCCTCCTGCAGACCGCCAGAATCGCTCAGAACCAGGGTGGCGCCGCGCATCGCCGCCACCAGCTGGTCGTAATCGAGGGGCTCCACCAGGAAGGCGCGGGGGTGGTCTCCGAGCAGGGCCTGCAGGGGCTCTCGCACGGTGGGATTGCGATGCAAGGGCAGCAGCAGGGCGGTATCGGGATAGCGCTCGAGCAGCTCACGGAAGCCGCGGCCTATGTCCTGTAGGCGCTCTCCCCAGTTTTCACGACGGTGCACCGTGGCCAGAATCACCCTCTGCTTCTCAAAATCGAGGCCGGGCAGGGTGTATGGAGGCGCCTGCTCGGCCATCAACAGCAGGGCGTCGATCACCGTGTTTCCGGTGGTCAGCACCGTGCCCACCACCCCTGAGGCCCGGCAGTTTGCAGCCGAGAGGGCCGTGGGGGCGAAGTGCAGCTGGGCCAGCTGGGAGATCAGGCGCCGGTTGGCCTCCTCCGGGAAGGGATCGAGCAGGTTGTCGGTGCGCAGCCCGGCCTCCACATGGCCCACCGGGATCTGCTCGTAGAAAGCCGCCAGGGCCGAGGCAAAGGCGGTGGTGGTGTCCCCCTGCACCAGCACTAGATCGGGACGATGCTCGCCAAATTCCTGCTTCAGCCCCTGCAGCGCGCCGCAGGTGATGTGGGTGAGGGTCTGCTTGGGGGCCATCAGGGCCAGGTCGTGGTCGGCCGTCAGGCCAAACAGACCCATCACCTGGCTCACCATCTCGCGGTGCTGGCCGGTGAGCACAACCCGAGTGCGGAAATCTTCGGCCTGCTTAAAGGCCCGGATCACAGGAGCCAGCTTGATGGCCTCCGGACGGGTGCCCAGCACGATCGTGACAAGGGGCTTGGACACCGAAGCGCTGCAGACCAGATGATCCTACGAAGGTCGTCAGCAAAGGGTCCGGTGCTGACAGAAGCCGCAGCAGCAGCGAAGCTGGGCAACTACCGGTGACCGCAGATGACGAATTCACCCTTTCCTCCCTCTCCCCTTCCCCCGTCCCCTTTCCCCCCAGCCGCAGCAGCCCCCGCCCCAGCACCCCCAGCTCCAGCAGCGGCGCCCCCCGCCCCCACCCCAGACATTGGAACTGCCCCCAGCCGGGTAGATAACGGCAGCCAGCCCGACAGCCTCGAGGGCATCGTGCGCATAGCCAACGAGAGGGGCTACTCAGACGTGCACCTGGGAGTTGGAGAGGAACCCCGCTTCCGGGCCCGGGGGGAGATGGCTGGCACCGGTTGGCCCGTGACTGATGCGGCCACCTTCAGCGGCTGGATGAGAGAAATGCTCAGCCCAGTTGAAATCGACGCCTTCCAACGCGAGAAGGAATACGACGGCTCCCACGCCTTTTCCTTTGTGCGAGTGCGCATCAACCTGTTGGATTCGTTGCGGGGTCCGGCGATGGTGCTGCGGCTGATCCCCCAGAAGATCGCCACCATGGAAGATCTAAACCTGCCGCCAGTGCTCAAGGAGCTGGCAGCCCGGCCCAAGGGAATGATCCTGGTTACGGGCCCCACCGGCTCCGGCAAGAGCACCACCCTTGCCGCGATGATCGACTGGATCAATCGCAACATGTGCCGTCATATTCTCACCATCGAAGATCCGGTCGAATTCGTACACGAAAGCCGCCAATCTTTGATTCGACACCGGGAGGTTGGTCAGCACACCAAGCTATTCCACAACGCCCTGCGGGCAGCCCTTCGAGAGGACCCCGATGTAATTTTGATTGGGGAAATACGCGATCAAGAGACCCTGGCCACTGCCATCGAGGCCTCCCAGACAGGCCACTTGGTGTTTGGCACATTGCACACAAACTCCGCCGTCAAAACCATAGAACGGGTGCTGGGCATGTATCCCCCTAGTGAGCAGGACAGTGTTCGTCGTGCAGTTTCAGAATCACTGCTCGGCGTGATAGCCCAGGGACTCCTTAAAACAACCGACGGCAAACGGGCCGCTTATCACGACATTTTGATCAATACCGACGCCTGCAAGGACTACATCCAGCGAGGTGAACTCGATGAGATCGAGGAGATCATGAAACGCAGCGCCTTCGATGGCATGCAAACCGCCAATCAATCGTTGCAGCAGTTGGTAGAAGCCCACCGGGTTACCCCCGAGGATGCCTTAGCCCAAAGCCTCAAGCCCAACGAGCTTGCTCAAGCGCTTCGCGGTCGCACTTGAGTAAGTGCTGCAAATGTTTTTTAGTGGCTCGCCAGGCGGGCCGCTAGCAGCACCGATAAGCCCACCGACAGACCCACCATTGCCAGCCGGCCGTTCCAGATCTCGGCTTGGGGGGTGAAACCGCGGCGCCAGGAGTTGAGCTCAGTGGCACTCACCGGCTCAAACCCGTCGGACACCGGCTCAAAATCGACGGTGGCTTGCAGCTCGCGCTCGCGGTTGAGGGTGGTCATCGGGCCGTACCAATATCGTATAGGTTTCAGTTTACGACAATTAAAAGCACGGTTGTGATTCGTAAAGCATGCCGGCTTGCTCCAGGGGCAGCCGGGCAGCCACGCCCAGGTCAAAGCAGCTGCTCTGGCCGCCGGCCAGGCGCTGGGCCCCAGCCACGCCGATCATGGCGGCGTTATCGGTGCAGTAGGCCAGCGGAGCAACCCTCCAGGCCAGTCCATCAAGCCCGCAGCGCTGCTCCAACAGCTGCCGCAGCCGCTGATTGGCGGCCACGCCACCCACCAGCACCAGCGTGCCCAGGCCCTGCTCCCGGGCGCAGCGGCAACTGCGCTCCACCAACACTTGGGCCACCACCTGCTCAAAGCTGGCCGCTAGATCAGCCAGCGGCAACGGCTCGCCGCCCGCCCGGTGCTCAGCCTGGTGCTCAGCCTCCAAAGCGCGCACCTGGCGCAGCATCGCTGTCTTGAGACCGCTGAAACTGAAGTCGTAGGGATAAAAGCCGCCCTCCGGCCGCGACACCCGGCCCTTGGGCAAAGCAAAGCGAAGGGGGTCGCCGTTTTGCCCAGCCGCCTCAATCGCCGGACCACCGGGGTATCCGAGCCCGAGCAGGCGGGAGACCTTGTCGAAGGCTTCGCCGGCGGCATCGTCGTGGCTGCGGCCCAAGCGGACATAGCGGCCAGGCCCGTCAACCCGCAGCAACTCGGTGTGACCGCCGCTGACCAGCAGCACCAGGTAGGGACCGGGGGGCAGGGGCTCGCCCAGCTGCACCGAGCAGAGATGACCTTCCAGGTGATGAACAGCCACAAAGGGCTTGCCATGCAGCCTCGCCAGGGTGCGGCCCGTGACCGAGGCCACCAGCAGGGCCCCCACCAGGCCCGGCGCGGCGGTGGCGGCGATGCCATCGAGCTCGGCCATGGTCACGCCGCTGTCGCGGCACACCTGCTCAATCAGCTGGGGCAGGGCCTCGACGTGGCGCCGCGAGGCGATTTCCGGCACCACGCCACCCCAGCGGGCGTGCTCTTCGACCTGGGAGGCGACGGCACTGGCGAGCACCGTCTGATCCCGCACAATCGCTGCCGCCGACTCGTCACAACTTGTTTCGAGGGCCAGAACCAATGGCATTGGACTTCAACAGCTCCCGTACTGTCCAGAAGTGTCATCCTGCCCCGCGGCCTTGCGTCCGATGCGCCGTCTTTTCTCCCGCCGACTCTTCGCGGTTCTGCTCTCCGCCTTCCTGTTGCTCGGCTTCGCCCCTGCAGCCAAAGCTGACGTGGCAGGGCTGACCCCCTGCTCCGAGAGCGCCCGCTTCCAGCAGCGCGCTGCTACCGCCAAAACCGATCAGGCCAAGGCGCGCTTCGCGATGTACAGCCAGTCCGTATGCGGTGCCGATGGCCTGCCCCACCTGATCGTGGATGGTCGCTGGAACCATGCCGGTGATTTCATGCTCCCCGGTATCGCCTTCCTCTACATCGCTGGCTGCATTGGTTGGGCTGGTCGCAACTACCTGCGAGCCATCCGCGGCGATAAAGACGCGACCATGAAGGAGATCCAGATCGATCTGCCACTGGCTTTTAAGAGCACCCTGGCAGCAGCCACCTGGCCCCTGGCCGCCTTCGGCGAGCTCACCAGCGGCAAGCTGCTCGAACCCGACGACAAGGTCACGGTTTCGCCTCGCTGAGCGGTTTCGCCCCGCCAAGGGTTTCTTAGCCCTGCCAGTCCTAGATCCCTCTCTAATTTTTCACCATGAAAAAGTTCCTCACCACCGCTCCGGTATTTGCTGCCATCTGGTTTGGCCTTACCGCTGTAATAATTATCGAATTCAACCATTTCTTCCCCGACTTACTGTTCCTTCCCCTCTGATCAGCCCTCTCGAATCAGCCAATTCTGAACAGACGCGGCCCCCGGGGGGCCGCTTTTTTTTGCCCGTGCCTAGCTGCCCTAGCCCAGCAGCTGCTCAAGCTCAGCTAGGGCCAGCTCCAGTTCGCCGTTGACAAGCACCGCGTCAAATTCCGGCGCCGCAGCCAGCTCCACCTTGGCCCGCTCCAGCCGCCGACCAATCGCCTCCTCGCTGTCGGTGCCGCGACCGCGGATACGCCGCTCGAGCTCCTCAAAACTGGGGGGCTCAACAAAAATCTGGAAAGCCTCGGCAAAGCTCTGGCGCACCTGGCGTGCCCCCTCCAGCTCGATCTCAAGCAGCACGGGCCTGCCTGCAGCTAGCTGGGCCTGCACCGGTTGGCGGGGGGTGCCGTAAAGGTTGCCGGCAAATTCGGCCCACTCCAGAAAACCACCCTCAGCCACCTGGCCTTCAAAGGCGTCGCGAGTCAAGAAAAAGTAGTGCTGGCCATCCAGCTCACCGGCGCGGGGGGCGCGGGTGGTGGCTGAGATCGATAGCCAGATCTCCGGATGAAGTAGCAGCAGTCGCTGCACCAAGGTGCCCTTGCCGACTCCACTAGGGCCGGTGATCAAGGTGAGACGGCCGGGCAAGGCGCTCATGGCGGGCGACAGCTCTGGCCTGCACAGTAGAAGCCAGCCTTCATGTCCCCCTGCCAAGCCGTGTCCCCCTCCCGCCTGCAGGCAGTAGACGTCACGACCCTGCGGGCGGTGCTGGCCGAGTGGCGGCCGCTACTGCTGCCAAGTCGCTTCGAGAAGGCCCAGCAGGCCAGCCCCCAGGCCCTGCAGATCGGCCTGCGCAGCCTCAGCGGTAGCCACTGGCTAGAGATCAGCTGGCAGGCAGAAGCGGCTCGGCTGCACACAATCCCGCCGCCACCCCGCCAAGGGGATGGCAGCACCCTGGCCCAGCAGCTGCAGCACGGCCTAAGGGGTCTGGCCCTCATCGAAATCCAGCAGCAGGGCTGGGAGCGGGTGGTGGAGCTCGGCTTCGCCAGGCGTCCCGGTGAGCCCGTGCTGCGCTGGCTGGTGGTGGAGCTGATGGGCCGCCACAGCAACCTGCTGCTGCTCGACGCCGACCGCCAGGTAGTGGCCCTAGCCCGCCAGGTGAAACCCCAGCAATCACGCCTACGGCCAATCGGCACCGGCGACCCTTACCAACCGCCCCCGCCCCTGGCGGGCGAGCCGCCGCGGCTGGAGGAGAGCTTTGGGAGCTGGCAGCGCCGCTTGCGCCTAGTGCCCCTGCCCCTGCAGCAGGCCCTGCGCGATGCCTACCAGGGCATTAGTCCGGCCTTACTGCGCCAGCTACTGCCCTGCGGTTGGGGCGAACTGAGCGTGGACAGCATCAGTCCGGAGCAATGGCAGCAGCTGTGGCAAGGCTGGCGCCAGTGGCTTGAAGCCGTGCAGATGGGGCGATTCAGCTGGCAGCTCGAACCGGCCGGCTACCGCTGCTGGGCTGGATCCAGCGGCGATACCCCTGCCGCAAATCCAGCCCTGGCAATCAATCAAGGCATGGCCGCCTATTTCAGCGAGCACCTCGGCGCCCAGCTGCTTGTGCAGCAGCGCCAGCAGCTGCAGCACCGCTTGCAGGCCACAGTCGAGCGCGAAAGCCGCCAGGCCAGCGAGCAGCAAGCCCTGCTCGATGCGGTGCCTGAAGAGGAAGCTCTGCAGCGCCGCGCCGATGCCCTGCTCAGCCAGCTACAGCCGAGCCGGCAGTGCATTGAAGAGGCCCAGAAGCTCTACAAAACCGCCCGCAAGCGACGGCGCTCGGTGGCGGCGATCACACCCCGGCTGGAGCAGCACAGGCAGCGGTTAGCAAGCCTCGAAGCCAGCCTCACCTACCTAGAGCAGGCCGACAGCCTCGAGCAGGTGGGCAGCCTGGTGGCCGAGCTCGAAGCCCTACTGGCTGAGCGCGGCCAGCGCAAACCAGCGGGAGGTCGCCAGAGGCGGCGGGCTGGGACGATCGACGGGGTGCCCCAGCCCCTGGAGCTGCACACACCTTCCGGTTTGCCTGTACAAATTGGCCGCAACCACCGCCAAAATGAATGGATCGCCTTTCGCCAGGCGCGCCGCGGCGATCTCTGGTTCCACGCCCAGGAGCTGCCGGGCAGCCATGTGGTGCTGAAAAGCTCGGAGCGACTGGCCAGCGATGCGGATCTGCAGGCAGCAGCCGATCTGGCCGCTCACTACAGCAGGGGCCGAGGCAACCGGCGGGTGCCGGTGGTGATGGTGCCCACCGAGGAGTTACAACGCATTCCTGGTGCAGCGCCCGGTACCGTGCGCCATCGTGGCGGCTCCGTGCTGTGGGGAGAACCTCAGCGGGCTCTTAGCCTGCTGATGGAGCAGAAACGATGAGCGCCGAACCCGAAATTTCAGCCAAGCGCCTCGCCGCGCCCGAATCGGGGCCTGGAGAATTTCCAGCCGAGGTGGAGATGAGCCTGGTGGACCATCTCGAGGAGCTACGCCGCCGCGTCCTGCGCAGCCTGCTGGCGGTAGTTGTGGCGGCAGCAGCTTGCCTTGTCGCTGTTAAACCATTGGTGCGACTGCTGGAAGTACCAGCGGAGGGCATCCGCTTTCTGCAGCTGGCCCCGGGCGAATTTTTATTTGTGTCGTTCAAAGTGGCGGGCTACGCCGGGCTCACCTTGGCCCTGCCCTACGTGCTCTACGAGGGTCTGGGGTTCGTGCTGCCCGGACTTACCCGGCGGGAGCGGCGGCTGGTGGCCCCGGCGGTAGCTGGCTCGGCGGTTCTGTTTACGGCGGGGCTGGCCTTCGCCTGGTGGGCCCTGGTGCCCGCAGCCCTGCGCTTCCTGGTGAGCTACGGCGCCGACGTGGTCGAACCGAGTTGGTCGATCGAGCGCTACCTCGATTTCGTGCTGCTGCTGATGGTGGCCACAGCGCTGGCATTTCAACTGCCAGTGCTGCAGTTGTTGCTCGGCGCCCTTGGCCTGGTGAAGGCCCAGCCCATGCTGGCGGGCTGGCGCTGGGTGGTGTTGGCAAGTGCCCTGGCGGGGGCCGTGTTGACCCCCTCCACCGACCCAGTAACGATGCTGCTGCTCTCCGGGGCGATCACGGCCCTTTACCTAATCGGTGTTGGCCTGGTGGCCTGCACCGAACGGCTGCGGCCTGCCTAGAGCAAAAATTCGCTGGCCCGGCCGGCCGGGATCTCCAACGCCAGACCCATGGCCTTGCCCTGTCTCGGTTTATCGGAGGTGGTGGCCAGCCAGCTGCGCACCTGATCAGCCGCCCCTAGGCCGTTCAGCAAACCCACCAGTTCCTCGAGCTTGCTGCGGTAGCCCTCCTCCGTGAGTGGAAAGGATTGCTGCTCTAAGTAAGCCCACATCACCTGTAGATAGAGCCGGCCGCGACGCTGCACCAGCTGCAGGTCGTAGGAAACCTGCCAACGGGTTTGCAGCAGATCCCAAACCTCCTGCGCAGACAGGGGCGAACCTGGCTCAGGGGGTGGGGGAAGGGCACTGGAGGGCAGGGACACGCCCAAGCTCACGCGATGGATTGCACAACAGCATGTTGCAGGCCCACGGGCCAGCCGGCTGCACCGCCCCGGAGCTGCACAGGCAAGGTTCATAATGGGCGCCACATTGTCCCGGCGCGTCTTCATGACCCAGATGCCAGCGAGCGCTTCAAATAGCGCCTCCAACGGTGATGTGCCCGGAATGGGCCGCCGGCAGTTCATGAACCTGCTGACCTTCGGGTCTGTGACCGGTGTGGCCCTAGGTGCCCTTTACCCAGTGGCTCGTTATTTCATCCCCCCCAAGGCGGCAGGCGGCGGCGGCGGCACCACCGCTAAAGACGAGCTCGGCAACAGCGTCACTGCCAGCGGCTGGCTCAGCAGTCACAAGGAGGGCGATCGCAGCTTGGTGCAGGGTCTCAAAGGAGATCCCACCTACTTGCTCGTTGAGGGCAATGACGCCATCGGCAGCTACGGCATCAACGCCATCTGCACTCACCTTGGCTGCGTAGTGCCTTGGAATAGCGGTGCCAATAAATTCATGTGCCCCTGCCACGGCTCCCAGTACGACGCCACCGGCAAAGTGGTGCGCGGTCCAGCGCCCCTTTCCCTGGCCCTTGCTCACGTGTCTGTAGACAACGACAACGTTTTCCTCAGCCAGTGGAGCGAAACCGACTTCCGCACCGGCGACAAGCCCTGGTGGGCCTGATTACCCCGATCCAGCTTTTCTTCTCCCTGTCTGTCGCCTGATCTCGTGATGCGTCGTTCCCTTTCCCTGCTGCTCGGCTCCCTGATCGGCACCGCCCTTTCCCTGGTAGTGCTGCTTGGCAGCGCCAGTCCCAGCTGGGCCTATCCCTTCTGGGCCCAGCAGAACTACGCCAGCCCCCGGGAGGCCACCGGCAAGATCGTCTGCGCCAACTGCCACCTGGCCAAAAAGGCCACCCGGGTGGAAGTGCCCCAGGCCATTTTCCCTGACACGGTGTTCAAGGCCGTGGTGGAAATCCCCTACGACGCCAGCGTTCAGCAGGTAGCCGGCGATGGCAGCCGCACCGGTCTGAATGTCGGCGCTGTGGTGATGCTTCCCGATGGCTTCACCCTTGCCCCGCAAGACCGCCTCAGCGAGGAGCTGAAGGAGCAAACTGCCGGCATTTATTACACCCAGTATTCCGACGACCAACCCAACATCCTGTTGGTGGGCCCGATCTCCGGTGATGAGCACCAAGAGATCGTTTTCCCAATTCTCTCTCCTGATCCTGCCACCGACAGCAGCATCCACTTCGGCAAATACCAGCTGCATGTGGGCGGCAACCGTGGCCGCGGCCAGGTTTACCCCACCGGCGAAAAGAGCAACAACGGCGTGTTCAACGCCCCCGTAACTGGCACGGTGTCAGCAATCACTGCCGGTGATAACGGGGCTTCCCTGGTGGAGATAACCGCCGCAGATGGCACTACAGCCACTGAAACCGTGCCGGCTGGCCCCACCATCCTGGCGGCGGTTGGTGATGCAGTAGTTGCCGGTTCACCGATCACCAACGACCCCAACGTGGGTGGCTTCGGACAGATTGATGCCGAGGTGGTGCTGCAAAACCCTGTGCGCATCTACGGTTTGCTGGCATTCTTTGCCGCAATCGCCCTGGCCCAGATATTGCTGGTGCTCAAGAAGCGCCAGGTTGAAAAGGTTCAGGCTGCTGAAGGCTTGATCTGAGCAGCGTGCTTGCCACCTTCACCTCCCCGGGGCCCCTGGTTTTCCAGCTGGGCCCCTTTGCCTTGCGCTGGTACGGCCTGCTCATAGCCGTAGCGGTACTGCTTGGCCTCAGCCTGGCCACCCGGCTCGGCCGGGCTCGAGGCATTGAGCCATCCCTGATTGCCGATCTCCTGCCCCTGATGGTGCTGGGAGCCGTGATCGGGGCCCGTACCTACTACGTCGCCCTCGAGTGGCGCCAGTATTCCGGCAACTGGCTTGATGCGATCAAGATCTGGCGCGGAGGCATCGCCATCCACGGCGCCCTGCTGGGCGGCTCCCTAGCCACGATGCTGTTCTGCCGCTGGCGCCGGCAGCCCTTCTGGCAGCTGCTTGATGTGCTGATGCCCGCCGTGGCCCTCGGCCAGGCGATCGGCCGCTGGGGAAATTTCTTTAATTCCGAGGCCTTCGGCTTGCCTACGGATCTTCCCTGGAAACTACAGATCCCCGCGGCCAGCCGCCCAGCTGAATTTTTTGAGCAGCTCTACTTTCACCCCACCTTCCTCTACGAATCCCTTTGGAATCTGGGGGTGTGCGCCCTACTGCTGGCGCTATTTCGAGCCGCCAGTCGCGGCCGCATTCAGCTACTGCCTGGAGCACTCAGCTGCGTGTATCTGATGGCATACAGCAGCGGCCGGGTGTGGATTGAAGGGCTACGCCTCGACCCCCTATGCCTGCTCTCCGAGCCGCCCTTCTGTGATGGTGGCCTGCGCATGGCCCAGCTGGTCAGCCTGCTTTTGATTGCCCTTGGCGGCGTTGGCCTCTGGTGGCTCTACCGCCGCCACCGCCCCCTGCCCGACCCCAGTGGAGTAATCACTTGAATCAAAAGCCTGTCTGGATAGTTGGTGCCGGGCCCGGCGCACCCGACCTGCTCACCCTGCGCGCCGCCCGCCTTGTGGAGCAGGCGGAGGTGTTGGTGTGGACCGACTCCCTAATCAATCCCCAGATCGCAGCCCTGGCTCCAGAGGGCTGTGAGCTGGTGCGCACCAGCACCCTCACGCTGGAGCAGGTGATGGAGGTGGTGCTGGATCGGGCCCGTGCCGGCAAAACCGTGGTGCGGCTCCACGATGGGGATCCTTGCCTCTATGGCGCCATCGCCGAGCAAATTTGCCGCCTGGCCGATGCCGGTATCGGCGTGGAAGTGGTGCCCGGCTTGAGTGCGTACCAGGCCACCGCATCGGCCCTGCAGAGCGAGCTCACCATCCCTGGCTTGGTGCAGACGATCGTGCTGAGCCGCGCTGGCGGACGCACCGGCGTGCCGGAGCGGGAGGCCCTGGAGCGACTGGCCGCCCTGCGCGCTTCCCTTTGCCTCTACCTCAGTGCTCGCCATGTCGAAGAGGTGCAAACCGAGTTGCTGCGCCACTACCCCGCCGACACTCCTGTAGCCATTGGCTACCGGGTGAGCTGGCCTGATCAATGGATAAAAGTGGTTCCCCTGGCCGATATGGCCCGGGTAAGTCAGGAACGGCAGTTGATCCGCACCACCCTCTACGTGGTTAGCCCTGCACTGGCGGCGCCGGCTGAGGCCCGTTCTCGCCTCTACTCAGCTAGCCACAATCACCTCTTCCGCGGCGGCGTTAGCTGAAAAGGCATCAGCCCGCCTCGCCATAAAGCTCCCGGGCCAAGCGCTGCCGATCGAAGCCACAGCCCAGTCGCTCGACGATCGCCTCCAGGTCCCGGGCGGCATTACCCAGGCAGCAGGTGCCCCCAGGGGAAGGGGTGACGTTGAATACAAGCCCGGGCCGGGCCGCGATGCTGGCCTCGCCGAGCATCAGCTTGCGGTTGGTCTTATCGATCAGCTGGGGGCGCACGCCGCCATAGCCCTCAGCGAAGCTGAGATCCTCGAGGCGCATGTCGGGCACGATCTTGCGAGCATCTGCCAAAAACAATCGCCGCCTCAGCCAGGGCACCTCAAACAGCAGATTTTTAAAGATGTAATTGCGGATATCGGCGATGCGAAAGAGCTGCCAGAACACGGCCAGCACTGCCCAATCGAGCCGCAGCACCTTCAGAAACTCCCAAAACGAGGCTGGCTTGTAGCGCTCCAGCAGGGGCAGCAAAAGGGCGGTGGGGCCAAAACGGGTTTTGCCAGGGGCTCGCACGTCGGGGTCGCCGTGGATGGCGGCAAAGGGCAGCTTGTCGTTCTGCACCGTGTAAACCTTGCCCCGGAGCAAATCCGGCGTGAAGTAAAAGCTGCCAGCCACCGGCAGGCAGGAATACTCCAGTCCGTAGCCCATGCGCTGGGCCATCAGCAGGCTGTGGGCTCCGGCATTCACCACCACGTGCCGGGCCCACACGCTGTGGGGCGCAACCGGGGCGCCATCAACAGCCAAACCGGAGCTGCAGCCGGGGGTGGGTTCCAGTTCCACCCGGTAGCCATCGCCCTCAGGCGTAATCGCGACCACGCTGGTGCCTAGCTGCACCGTGAGCTGGCGCGGCGTCCCAGCCACCGCCGCCTCCGCCTGGGCCACGAACGAGGCCGATAGCTCCTCGTAGTCCACGGCTGTGTACGTGCGGCGGATGCCGATCGCTACCAGCTCCTCCGGGCGCAACTCCCCCTGCACCAGTCCCACCTGGGGCTCCCACTCGGCGATCTGGGGCTTCTCGAGCAGCTCCATTGCCGGGAAGTGGGGTGAGAAGCGAGCAAAGCGCTCCCGCAGGAAGGTGCATTCTTGCTCGCCCACCCCAAGCACCATTTTTGGAGTGCGAAACACACAGAGCTCGCGGCTGGCTGGATCAAGCAGCTCGGCGTAGTTCACGATCATCTCGGCGGTGCGCTTCACCCGCACCGCCTTCTCGAGCGTGTAGTTGGTCTCGATGTCGCCGCAGTGAATCGTCTGGCTGTTGTTGGTGGCCTTGGAGTTCACCCGGGCCAGGGCGTCGTAGCGCTCCACCAACAGGATGCTGCCCAAATCGGTGTAGCGAGCCAGCTCGAACAGCAAGGCCGTGCCGCACACCCCGCCTCCCACGATCAATACGTCCACTGGCTGATCAACATCCACTGGCTGGCTCAAGTCCACTTGCTGGCTCAAGTCCACTTGCTGGCTCAAGTCCACAGCGGCCGTTGCTGGCTTGGGATCGGCTCGTTCGGGGTTGGCGCTCACGCAATGCGACTGGCTCTTAGCCCATGGTGACCGATCGACTGCCTGTGGTGTTTTAAGCTCTGGAGGTGCGGGCGATTAGCACAGCGGTAGCGCACTTCCTTCACACGGAAGGGGTCACTGGTTCGAATCCAGTATCGCCCATTTCAACGGCTAGACCGCATCAAATTTGCCTGCAGAATGTCTAAATCTGCTGAGCTCGCTGTTGTGGTGTCGGATTCTCCTAACCCCGAGGCCCTATCCGCCCTGCGCTGCCTGGGGCAGACGCTGCGGCAGGGACGGGAGGTCCAAGGTCTCGAACTAGCCGTGCTGGCAGCCCGTCTAAACATGGGAGCCGAACAACTTCAGGCCCTGGAAGAAGCCGACGCCAGCCGATTGCCGGAACCGGTGTTTGTGATCGCCCAGGCCCGCAGAATCGCCAGCAGCCTGGCCATCAACATCGATGGCCCCCTGCAAACCCTGCGCGATAGCGGCCAGTTTCAAGCCAAGCCGATCAAGGTGGCCAAACTCACCCAGCGCGCCCCAACCAGACCGGCACAAACCAGCGGCCGACTGGTCATCAAAGCAGCAATCCTGGTCGCCCTGAGCGGCGCCGGCGCCGCAGGCTGGCAGCAGTGGCAGCGTCACCAGGCCCGCCCAACCCAGCCGCATGAGCAGCCCCAGCTGCTGAGCGAGATTTCCCCCGCAGAAAGGAGCAGAGAGAGAGAAAGCGGCAGCCTCAAGCCCGATCAGCTGCAACTGACGAGCAGCCAGCCCAGCTGGCTCGAAATAAAAACAAAAACCGGCACCACCCTGTTTCGTGGCACCTTCACAGGTGAGCGGAGCTTCCCGCTTGGCTCAGGGCTTGAGGTGCTGGCAGGCCGTCCCGACCTAGTTCGTACCAAAATGGGAGGCGGTGCCGCTCAACCCATGGGACCCATTGATCAGGTGCGTTGGCGCAGCTTCAGGGCTCCGGCACCCTGAGACCAAGTCCGCAGGATTCCTGCACCACTTCGGCGCAGGATCGCAGGCTCCAGCGCTCCAAGCTGAGATCCGGAGCTGGCTCACCAGGGGCGGCCGCCAGGGGCTCCAGGTCAACACAAACAGCATTTTGCCTTGATCTCACCTGCAGGGTCGCAATCACCGCAGCGGGCCGGCGATCTAGGGCCGCCGCCAACCGCAACAGCAAGGCCATCGCCGTAACGGTGCGGCGCTGGTCACGGTCTTCGATCAGCTGCCACGACTCATGGCGCTTCTTCGGCAGGCTGCGGCGGTGATAGCGGCCAATCGCTGCCACCATCAGGTGCTCGGATTCGGAATAGCCCAGCAGCTCGCCGTGGCGGATCAAATACCAACTGTGCTTGTGATAAGCGGAGATATTGATGCTCTTGCCACAGGTATGCAATTGGGCGGCGGCCCAGAGCAGCTCCCTGCCCGGCCCCTCGTCGTGGTGCAGCAGCCCCCGCGACTGGTCGTAGAGGCTGAGGGCGTGGGAGGCCACCCGATCGGCCCGGGCCCGATCGACACCAAAGCGCTGGGCCAGGTGCAGCACGGTGCGCTGGCGGATAGTGCTCTGGAAGGCAAAGCGATCTCCCAGCAGGCCGTTGCGCAGCATCCAATCCACGATCAGGCCCTCCCGCAGGGCCCGATCGCAAACCACCAGCTCCTGCACGCCGAGCATCGCCATCGCCGTCTGCAAAATCAGGGCGCCTGGCACGATGATCTCGGCCCGACGATCATTGATGGCGGGCAAGGCGCGGCGCTGCTCCGGCGTCATAGCCAGGAGCCGGGCGGTGAGCTGGTCGATGCGCTCGCGGCTGAGCCTGTAACCCTGCAGCTTCAGCGGCGGCTTGGGATCTTCAGCAGCCGCCAGCGCCGCTAGGGCCATGGCTGTGCCGCTGGTACCCACCATCAGCGGCTGTTCGCCCCGGCGCAGCGCCGCCTTCACCTCGGCTACGGCAGGGTCGAGGGCGCCCTGGATATAGGCCTGCAGGAAGGAGCGACGTTCAACCGGAAGGGGGTCCTGCTGACAAAACTCCCGCTGCAGGCGCACCGCGCCGATGCGGGTGCTGCTGAAGGAGCGGCCGTCGCGGCCATCGGCCAGCACCAATTCGGTGGAGCCTCCACCAATATCAATAATTAAGTGGGGCTGGTCGCCGAAAGCCATGCCCGAAAGCACACCCAAGTAGATCAGTCGAGCCTCCTCGGGCCCGCTTACCAGATCCACCTCCAAGCCCAGTTGCTCCTGCAGCGCCACCAGGAAATCCCTGCCATTGGGGGCCTCCCGCACGGCACTGGTGGCCGCCGTGACGATCTGCTCCACCCCATGGCTAAGGGCCAGATCGCGATCGTGGCGCAGAGTGCGAAAAGCCCGCTCGATCGCCTCGGCACTGAGGTCACCGCTATGGGGATCCCTTTCGCCAAGCCGGGTGGTGGCCTTCTCAGCCAGCACCACACTGAAACTGCTCAGCTCCGGATCCACCTCTGCCACCAGCAGGTGAATCGAGTTGGTGCCGATGTCAATAGCGGCCACCCGGCGGCGACCGGACTGCTGAAGGTTGGGGGCCTGAACCATCTAGCTCAGCAACTGCCACTGGGGGCGCTACTTTGCCACCGACGGCCCATCCCACCGGCACACCTAGGGTGCGGCACGACGAAAAGGGGGCATGGCCAACTTGACGCGCGGCACCCGTCTGGGGGCCTGGCTGGAGCTGGTGCGCTGGCACAAGCCCAGTGGCCGCCTGATCCTGCTGATTCCAGCTGGCTGGAGCCTCTGGCTCACCCCAAACGCCCCACCGGCGCCGCTGTTGGTGGGATTAATAGTGCTGGGAGGACTGGCGGTGAGCGCGGCCGGCTGCATCGCCAACGACCTCTGGGACCGCCGCATCGACCCCTTGGTGGAGCGCACCCGAAGCCGTCCCCTGGCCGATGGCCGCGTTGGCGTTGGCGAGGCGATAGGCCTGCTGCTGCTCAGCCTGGTCGTCGCCTTGGCAGTGCTGCTGGTGCTGATGTGGTGGTTGCCCGCCGCCAGCCGCAACCTCTGCCTGCTGCTGGCAATCGCGGCCCTGCCGCCAGTGCTGCTCTACCCCTCGGCTAAACGCTGGTTTGGTTACCCCCAACTGGTGCTGGCCATCTGCTGGGGCTTTGCGGTGCTGATCCCCTGGGCCGCTGCCACCGGCTCCCTGGCCGGCGGCTGGCCCCTGGCCCTGGTGTGGCTGGCCACCTTGCTTTGGACCTTCGGCTTCGACACGGTTTACGCCATGGCCGACCGGGATGACGACCGGGCCATCGGCGTGCGCAGCAGTGCCCTCAGCCTGGGCAGCCTGGCCCCCCTGGCGGTGGCGATCAGCTACGGCCTCGCCGCCCTGGCCCTGGGGCTAGCCGCCGGCCTGCAGGGATGCGGCTGGATCAGCTGGCCGTTGGGTCTGCTGGCAGCAGCCGGCATGCAGCGCGAAGCCGCCCTGCTGCGCCGCCCCAACCTGCCAAGGTCCGCCTACGGCCGCCACTTCAGCCACCAGGTGCAGCTGGGAGGGCTGCTGCTGCTTGCCCTGGTGCTGGGGCAGCTGCCATGAGCCAGGTCATACGTCAGCCCTCACCGCTGCGGCCAGGGGATCGGGTGCAGCTGGTGGCGGCAAGCTCAGCCCTGCTGGGCGAAGACGCCTTGGCGCGCCTGGAGGCGGGCATCGCCGTGCTCGAGGGCTGGGGGCTGGAGGTGGAGCGCACGCCGTTGCACGGGCGCCAGTGGGGCTATCTGGCCGGCCGAGACCAACAGCGACGCGGCGACCTGGAAGCGGCCGCCAGACGGGGCGCCGAACTGCTGGCCTGTGTGCGGGGCGGCTGGGGAGCGGCCCGGTTGTTGGAAGCACCCCTGGCCCTGCCAGCTCGCTGGCTGCTTGGTTTCTCCGACGTCACCTCCCTTCTCTGGGCCCAACTAGCCCAGGGGCAGGGAGGTGCCATCCATGGGCCGCTGCTCACCACCTTGGCCGCCGAACCCGCCTGGAGCCAGGAGCGGCTGCGGTGCCTGTTGTTTGGCGAACCCCTGGGCGACCTTCAGGGCGAGGGCTGGTGTGGCGGCAGCGCCGCAGGCCCACTGCTAGCCGCCAACCTCACCGTGGCCACCCACCTGCTGGGTACGCCGTATCTGCCGGCTCTGCGCGGCGCCATTTTGGTGCTCGAAGACGTGGGCGAAGCTCCATACCGAATCGAGCGCATGCTCACCCACTGGCGGCTTTGCGGTGGGCTGCAGCAGCTGGCCGGCATCGGCCTGGGGCAGTTCACAGACT
Source organism: Cyanobium sp. WKJ7-Wakatipu (assembly GCF_024345355.1). Classification (NCBI taxonomy): domain Bacteria; kingdom Bacillati; phylum Cyanobacteriota; class Cyanophyceae; order Synechococcales; family Prochlorococcaceae; genus Cyanobium; species Cyanobium sp. WKJ7-Wakatipu. The sequence goes on along the minus strand of NZ_JAGQAY010000007.1, from coordinate 31,834 downwards.
GCGATGAAAACCCAGCCGAAGCTGATCGTTTCAGCCTCGAGCAGGTGCTACGCGAGCGCACAAGCGATCTCGGCATCCCCGTGGTGAGCAACCTGCCCGTAGGTCATGTGGCCGGCAATGCGGCCCTACCCCTAGGTGCCTGGGCCGAGCTCGATGGCAGCAGCGGCCAGCTGCGGATCAGCAGCGCGAAGCAAGCACCGCCGCTGCCACGGTGAGATCGAAAGGGGTGGTGAGCTTGATGTTGGAGGCAGGCGCCTCCAACACCTGCACCGCCAAACCCAGCCGCTCAAACAGGGCCGCATCGTCGGTGACGCTCCAGCCCTGCTCCGTGGCGGTTGCATGGGCAGCCCGCAGCTGCTGAACCGGAAAACCCTGGGGAGTTTGGGCTGCCCACAACCAGCTGCGATCTGGGGTGGCCGTGATGGTGCCAGCTCCATCCACCTGCTTGATCGTGTCGGTTACGGGGGTGGCGGCGATCACCGCTGCGCCTTGCTGCACCGCAGCGGCACAGCGGGCCAGCAGTTCTGGCTCGACAAGACAGCGAGCCCCGTCGTGGATCAGCACACCACCAGCAGCTGCCGGCAGGGCCGCCAGCCCCCGGCTCACCGACTCCTGACGGGTGTCACCACCCTCAATCCACTGCACCGGCAGGTCTGGCTTTGCTTCAGCCACGATCGCCGCTATCGCGGCTGCATCAACGGGCTGGCCCACGATGCCGATCCAGCTAATGGCGGGGCAGGCGAGGGCCGCATCGAGGGTCCAGGCCAGCACCGACCGCCCCGCCACTGGCAACAGCAGCTTGTTGCCAGTGGCCCCCCCGCGGCGTCCGCTGCCGGCTGCGGCGATCAGCAAATGCACAAGCGACTCCCGCGAGACGGGTCAATCCGAATCTGATCCATACAATCAGGCCGCCGAACCTGTGTCGTTTGCGATGCGCGCCCTGTTTCTGATTCCGGGCGGCAGCAGCCAGCAGCTGCAGAGTTTTGCCGCCGTTGCTGCCGTCGCCGACCAACTCCATGCCGACGTCCAGGTGGTCTGTCCGTTAGCGGCGGTTCCCCTTTGGTCCCTGCATCCAGCCGTGGAACGGGCCATGCCCTTCACCTACGAGCAGGCAACCCTTGCCGATTGGGCCAACTTGATGGGCTCAGTGCGAGAGCCTGATTTTCAGGTGAGCCTCAACCTGGCGCCCAGCCGCCAGATGGATCTGATTCTGTCGATGAGCCACATCCCCACCCGGGTCGCCAGCAGTGGCTTTTCCGCCACCGAGCGGATCACCCCCATCGAGGGCGGCTGGGCCAACCAGGCCTTTGAAGCCTTCCTGCGGCCCATCGGGGTGCGGCTCGAGGCTGATTCTTTCCGGTTGCCGATCGCCCCGGCCGACCTGGAGGCCGCCAGCGCGGCCCTACCCAGTGGCGAGGGACCGGCCCTGCTGCTGGCCCCTTCCGCTGCTGGCGGCGACTGGCCAGCCCAGCAATGGCAAGACCTACCCGCCCAGATCCGCAGCAAGCTGCCCAACCTGCGGACCGTGCCAGCACTAGCTGGCACTGGGGCTGGAGATATGCGTAAGCGCGCCGCCCAGATCGCCAGTGCCGATGTGGTGCTAGCCAGCGACCCAGTAGCCATCGAATTGGCCCTGCTGCTCGGCCTGCCGCTGGTAGCCCTGGGCCGGGATCCCGCCAGTCTGCCCAGCCGTGCTGGGGTGCAGGGCCTCGGCAGCGCCGCCAACCTCAGCCAACTTGGCGACGCCGAGGTACTCGCCGCCCTGGGACTGGGATAATTGGGGTTCGAGGGATAGTCAGGCCATACGATCAGCGCCACAAACCCCAGTGCCGCGATGTCGAGTGCCGTGATGTCCAGCCCAGCCCTCCTGGCCGGCCAAGTGGCGCTGGTTACCGGTGCCAGCCGGGGTATCGGTCGCGCCATCGCCCTTGAGCTGGCAGCGGCCGGCGCCCAAGTAGTGGTGAATTACGCCAGCTCCCCGGATGCAGCCGAAGCGGTCGTGGCTGAGATCACTGCTGCCGGGGGCGAAGCCTGGAGCCATCGGGCCGATGTAGCCGATGAAGAGCAGGTCGACGCCATGGTCAAAGCGGTGCTCGCCAGGGGCGGCAGGCTCGACGTGTTGGTTAACAACGCCGGCATCACCCGCGACGGCCTGCTGATGCGGATGAAAACCGCCGACTGGCAGAGCGTGATCAACCTCAATCTCACCGGCGTGTTTCTCTGCACCCGCGCTGTGAGCCGGGCCATGCTCAAGGCCCGCGGCGGCCGCATCATCAACATCACCTCAGTGGTGGCCCTGATGGGCAATCCAGGCCAGGCCAACTACAGCGCCGCCAAGGCCGGGGTGATCGGCCTCACCCGCAGCAATGCGGCTGAATTTGCCGCCCGGGGTGTGACCGTCAATGCCGTTGCCCCAGGCTTCATCGAGAGCGACATGACCGCCGAACTCGACAAGGAGCCGATCCTGGCGGCGATTCCCCTGGGGAGGATGGGCAGCACCGCCGAGGTGGCAGGTGCAGTGCGCTTTCTGGCCGCCGACCCGGCTGCCGCCTACATCACCGGCCAGGTGCTGCAGGTGGATGGCGGCATGGTTATGCGATGAGAGCTTGAGACTTCTAGTTAGAGACTTGATTGCTCAAGAGCTTGTGAGCGGCTGAGCCAACTCCTCGCGCAGCCGGCGAATCCTCTGCAGCAGGCGCAGGCGGCGACTGCGGGCGGTGATTGTCAAAAACAGCCTTACCGGTACATAAACCAAGGCCATCAACACTCCGGCCGCCGCCACGAGCACAAACACCATGGCGTTAGCAGTGGAGCCCGGATCCAGCGAAATGGCTTCGTCCGCGCTCTCCAGTGCTGTTTGCAGCAAATCCTCCATTGCTGAACCCTATCGAGCCTGGAGCGAATCAGTAGCCCAAAGCAGCAGCTTGATTCGGCTTTCCCCACCCCGCTCCGATGGCCTGGCTGTGGTCCGCCGTGGGACCCTGGCTCCATTGAGTGTCCAGCGTTTTCATGGCCAAGCTGATCAGCTTTTCAGATGCCTCCCGTGGCGCCCTTGAGCGTGGTGTAAATGCCCTGGCCAACGCCGTGAAGGTCACCATCGGACCCCGCGGCCGCAACGTGGTGCTCGAAAAGAAATTCGGCGCGCCCGAGATCGTTAATGACGGCGTCACCATCGCCCGGGAGATCGAACTCGAAGATCCCTTCGAAAACGTTGGCGCCAAGCTGATGCAGCAGGTGGCCAGCAAGACCAAGGACACCGCCGGCGACGGCACCACCACTGCCACCCTGCTGGCCCAGGCACTGGTCCGCGAAGGCCTCAGAAACGTGGCTGCCGGCGCCAGCCCGGTCGTGTTACGCCGCGGCATGGAAAAGGCCACAGCCCAGATCGTGGCGGGCATCGCCGAGAGGGCCCAACCCGTCGCCGGTGAAGCGATTCGCCAGGTAGCCGAGGTGAGCTCCGGCAACGACGAAGAGATCGGCCGAATGATCGCCGAAGCCATGGACAAGGTGAGCGCTGACGGCGTCATCACCGTTGAGGAGTCCACCTCCTTGGCCACCGAACTGGAGATCACCGAGGGCATGGCCTTCGACCGTGGCTACAGCTCCCCCTACTTCGTCACCGACCAGGAGAGGCGCGAATGCGTCTTTGAAAATGCCCTGATCCTGATCACCGACCGCAAAATCAGCACCATCACTGACCTGGTGCCCGTGCTGGAGGCGGTTTCCAAGGGCGGCAGGCCCCTGCTGATCCTGGCGGAAGAAGTGGAGGGCGAAGCTCTCGCCACCCTGGTGGTTAACAAAAACCGCGGCGTATTGCAGGTTGCAGCAGTGCGGGCCCCTGGCTTCGGGGATCGCCGCAAGGCCATGCTTGGCGACATCGCCGTACTCACCGGCGCCACGGTCGTGAGCGAAGACCAGGCCATGACCCTGGACAAGACCGGCCTAGCCGAGCTCGGTCAGGCCCGCCGCATCACCATCACCAAGGACAGCACCACGATCGTGGCCAGCGGTGAGCACCAGGCAGTCGTTGCTGATCGGGTGGCCTCAATCAAGCGCGAGCTCGACAACACCGACTCCGATTACGACCGCGAAAAGCTCCAGGAGCGGATCGCCAAACTGGCCGGAGGGGTTGCCGTGATCAAGGTTGGTGCTCCCACCGAAACCGAGCTCAAGAACCGCAAGCTGCGCATCGAAGACGCCCTCAACGCCACCCGCGCTGCGGTGGAGGAGGGAATCATTGCTGGTGGCGGCTGCACCCTGTTGGAGCTGGCCGAAGGGCTCAACAGCCTGGCGGCTAGCTGCCAGGGCGATGAGCGCACCGGCGTCGAGATCGTCAAGCGGGCCTTAGCCGAGCCCGTGCGCCAGATCGCCCACAACTCGGGCGCCGATGGCGCCGTGGTGGCAGCTGAGATCCTGCGGCTGGGCAAGGGCTACAACGCCCTAACCGGCGTCTACGAAGACCTCCTGGCCGCTGGCATTCTCGATGCGGCCAAGGTGGTGCGCCTAGCCCTTCAAGACGCGGTCTCGATCGCCTCCATGCTGATCACCACCGAGGTTGTGATCGCCGATAAGCCCGAACCCGAAGCAGCCCCCGGCGGCGACATGGGCGGAATGGGTGGTATGGGCGGAATGGGCGGAATGGGCATGCCCGGGATGATGTGATTCCAGGCTGCTCAGCCGGCCAGCACATCCCGTACATAGGCAGCAACCTGCAAATCGACCCCGGTGATTGCCGTGCCCACAACCACGGCATCTGCGCCGAGGTCGAGGGCTTGGCGGGCCTGCTGGGGGCTTGATATGCCGCCCTCGCAGATCAGACTCACCTCGTTGGGTAATTGCTGCCGCAGCAGGGGCAATAGATCCCAGGCTGGTGGCCTCTGGCCTGAGGTTGACTCCGTGTAGCCATAAAGGGTCGTGCCGACCCAGCTGCAACCCAGCTCGGCGGCAAGTAGACCATTGGCAACGCTGTCCACATCGGCCATCAGCACAGCACCAAGCTCCCGCTGGGCACGGGCGATCAGACCCTCCAAATTTTCACCCCCGGGGCGATAGCGCTCGGTGGCATCAATCGCCACCACATCGGCACCAGCAGCCCAAACAGCACGAATCTCCTCCCACCCCGGGGTGATGTACACCGAGCTGTCTGGGTAGCTGCGCTTCCATAGGCCCACGATCAGGGCCGTTGGGCAGCGCTGACGAACAGCGCCGATGTGCTCTGGGCTTTCCAGACGCACCCCAGAGGCGCCATTGCGCAAACTGGCATCTGCCATGGCGGCGATCACATCGGGATCGCGCATCGGAGATCCATCGGGGGCCTGCACCGACACAATCAAACCGGAGGGCTTCACTCAGCTGGCCAGGGGAAGGTGAAAGTCATCGAGCTCTTCAGCATCCGGCAGCCAGGCCCGCAGGGAAGTGTGGGCAAAGGGCGCAGGAGCGGCATTGCGCGCTGCCGGAGCCAGGGCATCCTGCACAAGGGCCAGCACAGGTCGTTGCTCAACTGGTTGCACAACTCGTTTCTCAATTATTTGCACAGTCGGTTGCACAGTCGGTTGCACGCTGGGCTCAGGGTTGGACACCAGGCCAGCCTGGGAGCGCAGCCACTCAGCCGCCCCTACTCCTTGGCCCACGCATAGTGGGCCGGAGATCAGGGCTTCGAGGGCCGCCAGACCCCTGCGGTGCGCCCACTGCTGCACCAGACGCTGGGCCATGGCCTGATCCCGTTCTGCAACCGCCGCCAGCAAACGGTCCCCTAAGTCGGGACGGTCGGACGGGGGGAATCTGGAGGGCTGCGTCACGAAAGGACCTACTAGGTGAGCTTGCGATCCAAAAGCGGCCGAATCAGCAGGAACAACCCGGCGGCCAGTAAGGCGAGCACCCCTAGGCAGGTGGCGCTGCTGAGCTGGCCGTAGGGGGCCTCCAGCACCACTGCGGTGAGAGAGACCTGTCCCGCATAGGCGGCACGAATCGGTTCTATCGCGAAGGTAAGGGGATTAAGGGCCGCTAGCCAGCCCAGCCAGGCCGGCATGAACGACAACGGAGCCAAAGCGGTGCTGGCAAACAGCAGTGGCAGGTTGGCCACAAAGATCAACGCAATGAGCTCGATGTGGCCTGGCAGCGCAAAAGCAAGCCCCAAGCTCAAGGCAGTGACTGCAAAAACCAACAACAGCAAGGTGACCAATACCAGCAGCAGCCCAGCTCCACCAGGCCAGCCGTAACCCAGCAATGCGGCAGTGCCCATGATCGCCAGGCTCTGCACCAAGCTCAGGGTGGTGATGTAGAGCACCGAGGCGAACACGATCGAGCTGCGCGAGCGCAGCGGCGCCACCAGCAACCGGTTGAGGAAGCCGAATTCCCGGTCAAACATCAACGGCAGGCCAGCGTTCAGGGCCGCACTGAAGGCCGTGAACACGATCACACCTGCGCCAAGGAAGCGGCCGTAGCTGATGCCGCCAGGCAGCAGGCCCGCCGGAGCCTTGGCAAACAGGGCGCCAAACAACACCAGCCAGATCAGGGGCTGCAGCACCCCCGCCACCAAGGTGGAAGGCCGGCGCTGCAGCTGTACGAACAAACGACGGGTGAGGGCCAGGGTTTCTTGACTGATCTCAGCCAAGGCGGATGCCTCGGGTTGGGGGCCTGGAAGGGTTGTGGTCATCACATGCTCGCTTTGCGTTCAGCCTTGGGATCACGGCTGCCGGCCACCGCCAGCTCCGCGTCCATCAGGGTGCGGCCGGTGGCCTGGAGATAGACATCATCGAGGCTGGGGCGGCTCTGGGCGAGGGCGAAAACCGGCAGGTCGGCTGCCGCCAATTGGCGGCGCAGCTGCTCGACAACGCCGTCGTGCTCAATCACCAGATTCAGGGAGTAGCCCTGGGCCCGGTTCACCACCACCTGGCGTACCCCGGCGCAATCGTGCAGCAGGCTGCGCACCCGCTCAGCTTCGTCGGCATCACTGAATTCACGCACCCTCAAGGTCACTCGATCGCCACCCAAGGCGGCCTTGAGCACAGCAGGCGCGCCCTCGGCGATGACCTTGCCAGCCTCGATGATCGCCAGATGGTCAGCCAGGGCATCAACCTCCTCTAAGTAGTGGCTGCTAAGCAGCACGGTTGTGCCGCCTTCGCGCAGCTGACGCAAGACGGACCAGATCGCAGCGCGACTCTCGATATCAAGGCCGACGGTGGGCTCATCGAGCACCAGCACCTTGGGGCTGTGCAGCAGGCCAGCGGCCAGATCGAGCCGGCGACGCATCCCGCCCGAGTAGCTCCCGCAACGCCGATCAATCCAGTCGGCCATGCCGAGCAGGTCGATCAGCTCATCCATGCGCCGGTTCCGGGCAGCTGGGGCCAGGTGATACAGATCACCCTGCAGCTGCAGCAGTTCGCGGCCGGTGAGGATCTTGTCGATTGCCACCTCCTGGGCCACGTAGCCCAACAAGCGACGCACCGCCCGGGGCTCGGCCAGGGCATCAACGCCGCCTACCCGCACGCTGCCGCTGTCAGGGGCCAGCAAGGTGCAAAGGATTCGCAAGGCGGTCGTCTTACCGGCACCGTTAGGACCAAGCAGGCCATAGAGGCTGCCGGCCGGCACTTGCAGGGAAAGGTTGTCGAGGGCAACGACGGCAGTTGCCGCCTTTTTGCCCCCGTAGCGCTTGCAGAGCTGCTGCAGTTCGATCACCGACTCAAGCTGCTCCAATCAGCCGACCAATGTAGGCAAGGCAGCAAAGGGGACGTTGAACAGTTGGGGGCCCAGCAGGGCTGCCTGCGGTAGGCGGGCCAACAAAAGCAACGCACAGATGCCGAATAAATAGAAAATCGACCAGCGGAACATGGCCTTGGCCCGTTGGGGTTCGTCAGGCTGGCTGCGTAGCTGGGAGCTCAGCTGCAGCAGGCGGGCGTTGAAGGGCAGCACCATCAAGCCATAAAGCAAGCCACCCGTTGGTAGCGCCACGATCCCAAGCAGGCTCAAGCCAACAGTGGCCCAGGCGTAATGGCTGATGGCCCGAGTCGTAACCGCTACTCCCTTAACCACCGGAAGCATCGGGATGCCCACGGAGCGGTAATCGTCCTTGAGCAGCAGGGCAAGGGCCCAGAAGTGGGCTGGCGTCCACAACATCACCAGGGAAAACAACCACCAGGAAGCCCAGCCAAGGGAGCCGGTGGCAGCGGCAGCTCCCACCAAGGGTGGAATAGCCCCGGCCACCCCGCCGACCACGATGTTCTGACTAGTGCGCGGCTTGAGCAGGGCTGTGTAGAGCAGCACATAGCTGCAGAGCCCCAACAGGGAAAGGCTGGCAGCGAGCGGATTAACGCCCACAACCAGCACTGCCACCGACAGGATGGTGAGGCCAACAGCTAGGGCAAAGGCCTGGCGCTGGGCCAGACGACCAGAGGGCAGGGCCCGGCGGCTAGTGCGCTGCATGCGCCCATCGAGATCCTGTTCCCAAAGGCAATTGAGCACTCCGGCCGCAGCCGAGGCCAGGCTGCCCCCCACCAGGGTGCAGATGATTGTGCTGGCGGCGGGTGCATCGCCACTGCTGAGTGCCATGCCACCGAGGGTGGTGGCGAGCAGCAGCGGTATGAGCCGGGGCTTGGCCACTTCAAGCCAGGCCGGCAATTTCACCGAGGGGCGGATCGCCGGGGCAACGGCGATTGGAGCTGTGATCGTTGCACTAACCATGAGCCACCTCGGAAGACGTTTGAGACATGGGCAAGGTCTGGCCTGAGTTGCCAAGGGAGCGGGCAAGCACCGCTGCCAGCAGAGCGACCAGCAGGGCTGCCAGCAGTTGGTGGCCGATCGTCACCAGCGGCGCCTGCAGCTGGAGCTTCAAGGTCCAAATGCCCAGGCTCACCTGGGCCAGCACCAAAACGGCCGCTCCCTGGGCGAGGCCGGGCAGTTGACCCTGACCTGGGGGCAACAGCAGGGTTGCTGCAGCTAGGGCCAGCACGGCGAGAGCTGCTGGCATGGCGAGCTGGCGGTGAGCAAGCAGCCAGCGGCAGCCATTGCCGGCACTAAAACACTGATCTGCCGCCCATTGGCTGGCCATGGTTCCACCCAGCAGGCACTGGCCGAACACCAGCACCAGAGCCAAGCTCGCCAGCAGCTGCCACCAAAGCGGAGGGCTGATTGAGGCCGTATTGGCCATTGCCAGGCGCTGGTAGAGGCCGCTTGTGAGCGCAACCAGCAGCAAGGCCGTGGCGAGATGGGCAGTAACCAACGGCGCTGCCAGTAGCTGGGTGACGGTGAGAGCCCCCAGGCCCCCTTGAACCAGCACTAGAAGGAGGGTTCCAGCAGCCAGCCAGGGCAACCAAGCGGGCAGGCGTCGCCGCCAGGAAAAACTCGCTGCCGTAAGAACCAGCAGGGCCACTCCCACTACGAAGGCATCAAGGCGGTGAAACCACTCCAAAAACACCTGGAGATTCATCTGACGACCTGGCAGGAGGCGGCCGTAGCAAAGGGGCCAGTCAGGACAGGCCAGACCCGCCTCCATAACCCTGGTGGCACCGCCGATGCCAACCAAGGCCACCAAGGCCACCACTAGGTGGGAGGCAAGTAAGGCGAGCCTCTGGATCAGAACAGGGTCCGGCCTGCTGCGAATGCTTGGGGCTAGGGGTGATTGGAGATTTGTCGTCATGGAAACGACCATCCCGGAGTCCAGAGAAGCTAACCAAGTTGTTCAAAACGAGGGACTCTTAATTGCCCAGATCACGAAGTGAAAACATCAGCCCTGCTTGCAAGCGGCTGAGGCGTTGATTTGCCAACCAAGGCAAAGATCGACCCGCACATCGCAGCCAGTGCCCATAGGCTGAATGGAAGCTCAAACAGCACCGTGCCAATTCGCACCGCCCTAGCTGTGCTCACGGCCACCACAGCCCTTGTGCTGACAGGGCTTTGGGTTGGCTATAACGTCAACATGCTGCCGCTGGGCGCCAGCAGCAATGCATCCACCTACGACGATCTATTTAAGGTTTTGTTCAGCATTGGCACCGTGCTGTTTCTCGGCATCGTGATCCTTCTGGTTTACAGCTTGTTTCGATTTAGGCGCCGCAGCGGCGATGTCAGCGATGGTCTGGCAATAGAGGGAAATCTGCCCCTGGAGATTGTTTGGACAGCAATCCCCGCAGTGGTTGTTTTGTTTGTCGGTCTATACAGCTACGACATTTATGAGCGGATGGGCGGTATGGCCACGCTCAACGATCACATGGCTATGGATCACGGGGCAATGCAGCAGGTCAGTGTTAAGGAAGGGGATACGGCGGGCCGGGTTTGGGGTGGTATTGGCGTAGCCGGCATGGACGCAGCGCCTGCTGGTCCGGTTTTACCTGTTGAGGTAACCGCGATGCAATTTGCCTTCATTTTTCACTATCCAGGCTCAGACATAACCAGCGGCGAACTGCATGTGCCCACCGGTCAACAGGTGGAGTTGCGCATGGAAGCCCGTGATGTAATCCATGCCTTCTGGGTGCCCCAGTTCCGTCTCAAGCAGGACGTAATTCCAGGCCAGCCAACCGTGCTCTCCTTTACCGCCACTCGGGCTGGCACCTATCCGATCATCTGCGCCGAGCTCTGCGGGCCTTACCACGGCGGCATGCGCTCCAACGTCGTAGTGCACGAGCCCGATGCCTACGACAACTGGTTGCAGCAGAACACCCCCAACCGCACCACCACCTGACGACCCGCCATGACTCTCGCCAACCCAAGCGATTTCGACGGCAACCTGCAACCCCAAGGCTGGCTGCGCTACTTCAGCTTCAGCCTGGATCACAAGGTGATTGGGCTGCAGTATTTGGTTTGTGGCTTCATCTTCTATTTGATCGGCGGCGCCCTAGCTGGGGTTATTCGCACGGAACTGATCAGTCCAATCTCCGATTTCGTCAGCCGTGAGACCTACAACGAGGTGCTCACCCTGCACGGCACGGTGATGATCTTTCTTTGGATCGTGCCAGTCGTGAATGGCGCCTTCGGCAATTATCTGATTCCCTTTTATGTGGGCGCCAGAGACATGGCTTTCCCCCGTCTTAACGCTGTGGCCTTCTGGCTTATACCCCCTGCGGGCATTCTTCTTATAAGTAGTTATTTTATCGCTGGAGCGGCTGCCCAATCCGGCTGGACCGCCTATCCACCCCTAAGCCTCACCACCCCAGCGGCAGGCCAGGTTGTGTGGATATTGAGCGTACTTCTGCTTGGTGGCAGTTCGATTTTTGGCGGCATCAACTTCATCGCCACCATCCTGAAGCTGCGGCGTCCTGGGCTGAAGCTGATGATGCTGCCTATGTATTGCTGGGCGATGCTGGGCACCAGTGTTTTAGTTGTGCTGTCGACGCCAGTACTGGCAGGCACCCTAATTCTGCTCAGTTTCGACATCATTGCCCACACCGGATTTTTCAATCCAACGATGGGTGGAAACGTAGTGGTTTATCAACACCTTTTTTGGTTCTATTCCCACCCGGCTGTATATATCATGGTGTTGCCAGCCTTTGGGCTCGTCAGTGAAATACTGCCTATCCACGCCCGCAAACCTCTTTTTGGTTACACCACAATGGTGTATTCGATCATGGCGATCGTTTTCCTTGGCCTAATTGTTTGGGCTCACCACATGTTCACCAGCGGCACACCCCCCTGGATGCGCCTGTTTTTCACGATCGCCACCTCCTTTATCGCAGTCCCAACCGGCATCAAATTCTTCAACTGGTTGGCGACTTTGTGGGGCGGTAAGATTGCCCTTAATTCGGCGATGTTGTTCTCATGCGCCTTCATCGTTAATTTTGTATTCGGCGGCATCACTGGCGTAGCTCTGGCCCAAGTGCCTTTTGATATTCACGTTCACGACACCTATTTCGTGGTGGGTCACTTCCACTACATTGTTTACGGGGGCACGGTGTTTGTTATTTTCGGATCTTTGTATCACTGGTATCCGAAGTTCACCGGTCGCCTGCTCAACGAGGACCTGGGGAGGCTCCACTTCCTGCTCACTTTTGTTGGTTTCAATCTCTGCTTCGCCCCCCAGCACTGGCTCGGCTTAAATGGCATGCCTCGTCGGGTTGCCGAATACGACCCCGCCTTCACCACCCTTAACCAGGTGAGCAGCGTGGGCGCCCTGTTGATGGCCATCAGCACCCTGCCACTGCTTATCAACGTCGTGGTTACGGCCATAAACGGCAAAGAGGCTGGTGACAACCCTTGGAATGCCCTTACATCTGAGTGGCTCACCAGTTCGCCGCCACCGGTTGAAAACTGGCACGGCGAGGCACCACTAGTTACCGAGCCCTACGGCTACGGCCAGCACCAGGAGACAAAAGCGTGACCAGCACCACACCCCTACAGGATTCCGTCACCATTGAGGCTGGCCACAGCCCAGCTGGTGAGGGCCACGGAGATTTCCGCCTATTTGGCCTGGCCACCTTCTTAGTGGCAGATGGAATGACCTTCGCCGGTTTTTTTGCCGCCTATCTCACTTTCCGGGCCGTGAATCCGCTGCCGGAAGGGGGGATCTATGAGCTCGAATTGCTGCTACCCACCATCAACACGGTGGTTTTGATCATCAGCAGCTTCACCTTTCACCGCGCCGGCAAGGAATGCCGGGCCGGACAGCTGGGGGCCAGCCGCCTCTGGCTGGCAATCACTGGTGGCCTGGGCGCGATTTTCCTGGCGGGTCAGATGGTCGAGTATTTCAACCTGCCCTTCAGCCTCACCGACAACCTTTTTGCCAGCACCTTCTACGCCTTAACAGGCTTCCACGGCCTACACGTGACTCTTGGCGTGATCTGTATCGCCATCGTTGCTCTGCAAACTCGCCAGGGGGGACGCATCAGCGCCAGTGACCACTTCGGCCTAGAAGCGGCTGAGCTCTATTGGCATTTCGTTGATGGCATCTGGGTTGTGCTCTACGGAATCCTGTATCTGCTCTGAGGCTCCAAGTCGTCAACCGCTGGCACGGATGGCGATTTCCTTGCGTACCGGGCACAATTAGTTGATATATCTGCCCAGCGCAGGCCTTTCACATGGCGGCCAGGAACGGCGACAGCCCCGCGGACATGCTGGAAGGCAAAGCCCTTCTTGATCGGGCCCGCGCCCTGAGCAACCGCCCAGAGGACGAAATCGCCCGGGGCTGCGGCTACGTGGGTCCGAGCGGACGGGTGCTGAAAAAAAGTTTTTATCGAGCTTTGGTGGCTGCCAAGGGCTACCCGGTACCAAACAGCGTTAGCCGAACCGCCAGCAGCGGCCAAGGCAAGGGTCGACAAGCTGATTTCCGCACCCGGGTGCATGGCAACGGCAATCTGCTGATCGGCCACGCCTACACCCGCAAGCTGGGTTTGGAGCCGGGCCAGGAATTTCGGATCGAGATCAACCCAGACAACGGCTCGATCAGCCTGCTTCCCCTCGAACCACAAGATCCCTAGGCCCCTCTCCCCTGGCGCTCCTCCTCAGTCTTCGCCGTGGAAGCTGGCGCTGAAGGCGAGCAGGTCAATACCGCTGAACAGGAAGCTGATTCCAACCAGCACCCCAATCACCCAGAGCAGCCCCCAGGCCTGCATGGTCACGATCAGCACGCCGAGGATCAGGGTGACGATGCCGTTAAGCAAGCCCCAACCCCAGCCACTCACCCTTGTGTGACCGAGGGCCACAAGCATCGAAACCACGCCTTCGAGGATGAAAACGATGCCGATGGCAAAGGCCAGACTGGCCACCACCAGGCCGCCCTCGAGCGGACCGCCGCGGAACTGCTGAATCATCCAGGCGCCCACCACGATGAAGAGGGTGGAAATCACCAGCCGCGAAAAGCATTACCAGCGTCCCAACTGGCGGGAGCGGGCCAGGTTGCTTACCCATCCCACGATGCCGCCCACCAGAAAGCCCACCGCCACGATCACGGTGATCCAGGCGGAAGCCAGCACCGGGAAGATCAGGGCCAGCACCCCAAGTACCAGCATCAACACCCCCTCAAACAGGGTGAAGGCCTTCAATCCCTCGCCTTTGGCAGAAAACAGACCTGAGCCCATCGCTATGGCAGCAACATCACCTGGACGGTAGTCACGCAAAGCGCAGACGTCAGATCCAGCCGTGATCAGCCAGCCAGGGGGCATTGATCGGCTCGGCCGCGCCGCTGGGACCGGTGGCAGCCAGCAAACGCTCGGTGTATTTGGCCAGTAGGTCGGCCTCCAGGTTGACCCCATCCCCCACCGCCAGCTGCGCCAGGGTGGTGCTGGCCCAGGTGTGGGGGATCACGGCAATCCAGAAGCCGGCTCCATCGGGGTCGCAGCCGGCCACTGTCAGGCTGATGCCGTCCACGGCCACGCTGGCCTTTTCGCAGACATAGCGGCCGTAGGCGGGGTTCTGCCAGGCCAGCTCCAGGCGCCAGGAGGCGGCCTGGCGGGCGATGGCTCGCACCACCCCGAGCCCATCCACATGGCCGCTCACCAGGTGGCCACCAAGCCGGTCGGCCAGGCGCAGGGCCGGCTCAAGATTCACCCTGCCGCCCCGGTCTGCCTTGGCGGCCAAGGTGGTGCGGCCCAAGGTTTCCTCGCTGACATCGGCGCGAAAGCCATCGGCCAGCCGCCCAGCCACGGTGAGACAAACCCCATCCACCGCCACGCTGTCGCCCAGGGCCAGGCTGGCAGGGGTCCAAGTAGCCCCAGGGGCAGCAGCCCACTGCAGTTGAACCCCGTGGGGAGAGCGGCGGATCACGCCTGTGGCCTGCACCAGCCCGGTAAACATCTGCTTTCCAGCCCAGGGCGATAATCCTCGCCATAATCGGCTAAAGGGCAGCGCTGAGCCATGGTTGAAATGCGCGTTGCCGGAATTGCCCTCGATGCGGCCAGTCGCAGCCCGATCGTTTTGCTACGCGATCCATCGGGCCGGCGCCAGGTGCCGATCTGGATCGACCAGGCCCAAGCCCAAAACATCTTGGCCGGACTCAGCGAAGAACCACCGACCCGACCCCTCAGCCACGACCTGATGGCCGACCTGATCGACGCTGGGGGTTTGCAGCTCGACCGGGTTGTAATTCACACGATCGAAGACAGCACCTTCCGCGCCGTGCTGAAACTCAGCCCCGCTAGCGATGGGGAAGCTGGGGCGCCTGGCGACCAAACAGCTGCCTCAAGCATCGAGATAGACGCCAGGCCTAGCGATTCCATCGCCCTAGCCCTGCGCACCGGCAGCAGCATCTGGATGCTTGAAGAGGTCGTGGCTGATGCCTCCATCCCGGTGGATGCGGAGGCCGACGCCCAGGAGCAGGACAATTTCCGCCGCTTCCTGGACAGCACCAGCCCTGCCGACCTGGTGCGCCACCTCAAACAGGCCCACCCCAAAGCCGACCAACCTGGGGATGAACCAACAGCCTGAAAACCGGCTCCGGCGCCCCTACGGCGCCGGGCCGGCGGTGTCGGCCTTCAGCTTGGGCACGATGCGGGCCCTGGGCAGCCCCGCCCAGATGGAAGCGGTGCTTAGGGCAGCCCTGGCCGCCGGCATCAACCACCTGGAAACAGCCCCTGCCTACGGGCCCGCCGAAACCTTCCTGGGCCAAGCTCTGGCGGCCCTGCAACGGGACAACCTGGGCCCCTCAGACGGCTGGCTCATCACCAGCAAACTGCTACCCGGCCCCGACCTGGCCACCGGCCAGGGGCAACTGCGCTCAATCCTGGCGCGCCTTGGCGTGGCCCAGCTCACCAACCTGGCCGTGCATGGCCTCAACCGACCCGAGCACCTGGAGTGGGCGCTTAAGGGGCCCGGCGCCGACCTGCTGACCTGGGCCAAAGATGAAGGACTGGTGGGTCAGGTGGGCTTCAGCAGCCACGGCACGCCCGAGCTGATCGAAGCCGCCCTGAGCTCGGGGAGCTTCACGTTCTGCAGCCTGCATGTGCACCTGTTTGACCAGACCCTCCTTCCCATCGCTCGCGCCGCCCTGGCCCAGGGAATCGGCGTGCTTGCCATCTCCCCGGCCGACAAGGGCGGTCGCCTCTACGACCCTCCAGCGGAGCTGGTTGCCGACTGCGCCCCGTTTCACCCCCTGGAGCTGGCCTATCGCTTCCTGCTCGATCAGGGGATCTCCACCTTGAGCCTGGGGGCTGAGCAGCCGGAAGACCTGGCCTGGGCCGCTGCCATCGGCGGGCCCTCGCCCTGGCTGAGTGCCGCGCAACGCTCAGCCCTGCAGCGCCTGGACGTCGCCGGCCGCGAGCGCCTGGTGGCGGAGCGCTGCGGCCAGTGCCGCGCCTGCTTGCCCTGCCCCAACGGCGTGCCGATCCCCGAACTCCTGCGCCTGCGCAACCTGGCCGTGGGCCACGGCATGGAGGCCTTTGCCCAGGAGCGCTACAACCTGATCGGCCGTGCCGGCCACTGGTGGGAGGAGCTCAACGCCGAGGCCTGCCGCGCCTGCGGGGCCTGCCTGCCCCGCTGCCCCCACGAGCTACCCATCCCCGAGCTGCTAGCCGACACCCACCGGCGCCTGAGCGCCGCCCCCCGCCGCCGCCTTTGGGGCTAGGGCCTGGGGGCGGCCGCATCCCAGAGGTTCTGCTGGGCCAGCTGCTGGGGCACGGAAAGGGGTGGCAGGCTCCAGCAGCGCTGCAGCAGGCCATCTCCCGGCAGCAGCAGGGCTGCTATCGACTCGGGAAAGCGCCGCGCCACCGGCGCCAGATCGGCCTGGGGCAGGGGCGGCACCAAGCCCCGGGCGAGCAGTTGCTCCAGCAGGGGCTGCTCCAGCACTGCACCGAGCCACTCCAGCGGTGGTGGCGCTGACTGTGCAGCACCGGCAGGTCGCAGCAGCAGTTGCCAGCTGAGGGGCGCGCCGCTGTCGGGCCAGATCACCGCCAGGCGCTGGTCGCGGCGCAGCAGGGGAATCAGGCGCTGCAGGGGCAGCACCGCCGCCTCAGCATCACCGCTGAGCAGCAGGTTGAGGCCGTCACGGTCGTCGTAGGCGAGGGCCTGGGCCCGCAACCGCTCCAGCCGCTCAAAATCGCCGCCCATGATCTCCAGGCTGATGCGAGGGCTGGAGGGCAACACCAACCGGCCGCGCAGGCTGGGATCAAGCAGCAACTGCCAGCCCTCCTGGCGACGGGCGGCCAGGTCGGGGCGGCTACGCAGGGCGATCACCCAGGGGCTGTAGGCCCAGGGGAAGGCCAGCTGCGCCTCACCCACCGGACCATAAAGACGGGCCACCGGGGCACTGAAGGCGGCCAAGCGAGCCCAGAGCCGCGGCGCCTCAAAGGACTGAAGTTGCTGCCGGCTCAGACCACTGGCCCAGCCGTCACTGAGAGCAACCAAGCCAGGGGCCGGCCTTTGGCCAAGCTCACGCACGGCTTTTTGCACAGCAGCGGCATCAGCTACTTGGCGTGTCCGCCAGGGGGCGGGCAGTTGCTTCAGCCAGGCGGCTGGCAGGTCTGCTTCTGCCAGCAGCAGCTCGGGGCCAGGGGCGGGGCGGCAGGCGGCCAGCAGGCCAGCGCCAGCACCCACCCCAAGCTGCAGCAGCCGGCGACGGGAGAGCACAGCGGGAGTGAATGCCATGGCAGCGACCCTAGGCACCGAGCTCCAGCCGGCAGGCTGCGTCGCAGGCCTCAGCCAGGGCCCCTGGCTGCCGGCCCGCCAGCTGCCAGAGCAGGGCCAGGCCGCCGGCCCCCACCCCCTCCTTGACGTAGCCGCGCTCGTAGTCGCGTAGGGCGGCGCTGCTGCAGCAATGGAAGCGCAGGGCCGCCACCTCCAGCCTCGGCCGCACCTGCCAGCGAGCACCTATGCGCTCCAGCAGCAGGGCCAGGTTGCTGCCAGCTTCCTCGGCCACCCAGGCGGTGGTGGCCACCACCAAGCGATCCGCCAGGGCTGGCCGCTGGCCTGGCTCAGCCAGGGCTAGGGCCAGGGCCAGCACCGCCGCCATCTGGCTGCCACCGGCCAGCAGCACCGGCGTACCGCGGGCCGCCGCCGCCCCCACCAGCCCAGCAGCGAAGGCCTGCATTGGATCCCCCAACGCCGCCAACACGTTTAGGGGGTCCGGAAATGCTAGGGGGTGCGCAACTCCCGTCAGATCTGCCGCCTCAAAACTCGCTGCAGCCAAACCCTGAGCCACGAGGGCCGCCTTCAGGCCATGGGCCGGTTGGCGCAAGCTGCCGCTCACTAGACCCGCCGCTGCCACCCCCAGGCCCTCGAGCACCGCCAGGGCCGTGGTGGTGCCTCCTGGCACACATTCGGCCAGCAGCAACGGCTCGGCCGGATCCAAGCGCCTGCCCCAGGCGCTGCCGCGCTGCACGAGGGCCGCCACCCTGGCTGGGGCAAGGGCCTGGCCCGTGCTGAGGCAGCGGGCCGGGCCGGCACTCTCCAGCCCCGGCAGGCGCAGGTGCGGCACCGCCGCCGCGATCGCACAGCCCAGATCGAGCACCCGGGTGCGCTCCAGCAGCCCCAGCTGACTCAACACCACATGGCTGATCAGGGCCGGGCTGACCCCCGCCGGCAGGGGCGGCAAGGCATGGCAGCGGCGACCACCGGGGCCCAGCAGCAGCAATTCGGCATCGGCGGCCGCCGTGCCCAGCCGGGCCTGGGGCGAGGCCCCGGCTGCGGAAATCCCAGGCACCGCAGCCGTATCGGTGGCGGCGAGCAGCAGCAGAGTGCGGCTGCGGCGCCAGCCCTGCTCCAGAGCCTGGGTCCAGGAATCAGGGGCCATCAGGCCGCTCAGAGGGGGTCAAGGGCCACTAGGGCCCGAAGGGAATCTGGGGGCTCTGGGATGGGGGAATGCAGGCGCGGAAAGATCCAGTAGGCCACCGCATGCAGGGCCAGCACAACGATCACGTTCTGCACCCACACCAACGCCAGCGCAGCTAGCTGTACCTGGGCCAGCTCGATCGATGCTGCCATTCCCAGCCAGCCAGCCAACTTCTCCAATAAACCAGCAGCCGCAGTGGTGATCAGCACCCAAAGGTTCTCGCCCACCAAAACAGAGAGCACCGCCACCCTCACCAGGAAGCCAGCTGCACTGATCAGGCTGCCAACACCCCAGCTCAGCCACCAACTGGAGCGCCAACCGGCCCTGGCCCGCCAGCACCAGCCCAGCCACAGCGCCAGCAAGCCATAGGGGAAAACCACCAACGGCCCCCGGATCGGACCCATCAGGGCAACCAGCAATAGGGCGGTCACAACCAGTCCCTCCACGGCACAGCGCCAGCCATGACGCAACTGCAACAGGGCCAGGGGCAGGGGCAGGGCCAGCCGAAACAGGGGGCTGCCCACCGGCAGGTAGTAGAGCGCCACCCACAGCAGGGCGGTGGCGGCGGCGAGATAGGCCGTATCCATCAACTGGCGGGCCTGGCCGCGGTTGAGTTGGCGCCGGGACGACATCAGCGCGGTGCCGGCGCCGGTGTGACCGTAGGGGCAGGCGCCGGCGTGGCAGCAGCTCCGACCCGCTCAATCATCTCCACCTCAAAACTGACCCCCGCCGCCCGCAAGGCTTCTGTGACCGCTTCCGCCGGGGCAGCGGGATCGGCGGAGGGCAGCTGGATCGTGATGCGATAGGGGGCTGGCTTACTGGGATTGACGGCTGCCGGCTTGGCTTCCACGGGCTTGGGCTCAGCCTTTTTGGGGGAGGCAGCAGTAGGGGGGGGAGCAGCTTTTGAGGCGGGAGTGGCGGCAGCTGGATTAGGGGCAGGAGAGACCGGCTGAGCGGGCTGGGCCGGGGGCGCTGAGAAGCTGCGGCCCAGCTGGTCGCCGAAGCGGGTGCCACTGCAGCCAGCCAGCGCTAAGGCGCAAAGCAGCGACCCAAAGGTGCGGCCGGCGCCTGCCATCAGCTGTCCGCCGCCCTGATCACCCGCACCGCGCTGGCGCGCAGCCGGCCGGTCTTGGTGGTGCTGGGAGCTTTCTTTGCCGCAGGAGCCTTAGCTGCCGGTTTTTTGGCCGCTGGCTTTTTGGCTCCAGGCTTCCTGGCCGCAGCTTTGCCAGTAGCTGCCTTTGCGGCCAGCAGCTCAACCGCCTGCTCCAGGGTGATGGTGTCGGCGGTGGTGCCCTCCGGCAGCGAAGCATTCACCTTGCCCTGCTTGACATAGAGGCCGTAGGGACCGTCAAACAGTTGGATCGCCTCGTCGTCGCCCTCGGGGACACCGATGTCCTTGAGGGCCGTGCGGCCGCCACGGCCCTTCTTGGGCATGGCGAACAGCTCCAAGGCTCGGTCAAGGCCAACCACCAGTACGTCGTCCTCCGCCTTAAGGGAGCGGTAGTCCTTCTCGCCTTTGCCCTTGTGGTGCACCACGTAGGGGCCAAAGCGACCAAGCCCCGCCTCCACCCGACCGCCCTCCGGGTGGTCGCCAAGTTGGCGGGGTAGCCGCAACAGGGCGATGGCATCCTCCAGGGTCAGCTCCTCGGGCTTGGCGCCTTTGGGCAGCGAAGCTCGCTTCGGTTTGGGGTTCTCGTCACTCACCTGACCCCGCTGCACGTAGGGCCCGTACTGGCCAAACAGCAGATACACCTGCTCACCGCTTTCCGGGTCATCACCAAGGGACTCGGGCCCATCGGCCTTCTGCCTCAGGATCAGCTCCGCCTTTTCGGCATCGAGATCGGCAGGGGTGATCTCCTGGGGCAGGGTGGCCTTGAGCAGCTCCTCGGTGCCGTCTTCAGCGACGCGCTTGGTTTCCAGGTAGGCGCCGAAGCGGCCGATGCGCACCACGCAGGGCAGGCCCTCCAGCTCAACGGTGCGGGACACGCCGGGGTCAATATCGCCCTCCCGCTGCTGCACCTGGGTTTCCAGGCCCTTTTCTCCCTTAAAGAAGCTCTCCAGATAAGGCAGCCACTGCACCTGACCGTGGGAGATCTCATCGAGGGTGTTCTCCATCCGGGCCGTGAAACTGGTGTCCACCAGATCCGGGAAGTGCTCCTCCAGCAGGGCCGTCACGGCAAAAGCCGTGAAGCTGGGGGTGAGGGAGTTATTGGCGAGGGTGGCGTAGCCGCGATCGACGATCGTGCCAATGATCGAGGCATAGGTGGAGGGGCGACCGATGCCCTCCTTCTCAAGCATCTTCACCAGGGCAGCCTCGCTGTAGCGAGCGGGGGGCTGGGTTTGGTGGCCGAGGGCCTCCACCGCCTTGCAGGCGGGGCTGTCGCCCACCTTCAGGGCCGGCAGCAACAGCTCCTGACCTTCAAGGGCCGCATCGGGATCGTCGCTGCCCTCGACGTAGGCGCGAAAGAAACCGGCGAAGTCGATGCGCTTACCCGAGGCCCGGAACTGGGCTGGGCCCAGGGCGCCGCCATCGGCCTGGAGTTCGACGGCGAGCATGGTGAGGCGGGCATCAGCCATCTGGCTGGCCACGGTGCGCTTCCAGATCAGCTCATAGAGGGCCAGATCCTTGCCATCAAGGCCGGTGGCATTTGGGGTGCGGAACGCCTCACCGGCTGGGCGAATCGCCTCGTGGGCCTCCTGGGCGTTGCGGGCCTTGGTGGAAAACTGGCGGGGGCTGGGGCTGAGGTAGTCCTTGCCGTACTTCTCGCTGACGCAGCTGCGGGCTGCGTTGATCGCCTGGTCGCTGAGGTGCACCGAGTCGGTGCGCATGTAGGTGATGAAACCGCGCTCGTAGAGGCCCTGGGCCGTGCGCATGGTTTCCCGGGCCGAGAGCCGCAGCTTGCGGTTGGACTCCTGCTGCAGGGTGCTGGTGGTGAAAGGCGGCACGGGCTTTCGCACCGTGGGCTTCTCCTCTACGGAGGTCACCTGCCAGGGATTGGCCTGCACCTGGACCTGGAGCTGGCGGGCCTCGGCCTCACTCAGCAGCCTCACCTTGCTGCCGGCCTTAAGGGCGCCGGTGCTCTCATCGAAGTCGGAGCCTCCGGCGATGCGCTCCCCTTTCAAGTGGCTGAGCTTGGCCTCAAAGCCAGCTTCTCCCTCCTCCAGCCGGGCCTTGAGGTCCCAGTAGCTGCCGCTGCGGAAAGCCCGGCGGGCCCGCTCGCGCTGCACGAGCAGGCGCACTGCCACCGATTGAACCCGGCCGGCGCTCAACCCCCACGCCACCTTTTTCCACAGCAGCGGCGAAAGGGTGTAACCCACCAGCCGATCGAGGATGCGCCTGGTTTCCTGGGCATGCACCAGCTCCATATCGAGGTCGCGGGTGTCCTCGAGAGCCCGGCTGATGGCCTCTTTGGTGATCTCGTGAAACACCATGCGCTTCACCGGCACCTTGGGGCTGAGCAGCTGCAGCAGGTGCCAGCTGATCGATTCCCCCTCCCGATCTTCGTCAGTGGCCAGCAGCAGCTGCTCGGCGCCCTTGAGGGCATCCTTGAGCTCCTTGACCACCTTTTTCTTGTCCTTCGGCACCACGTAGAGGGGCTCGAAGTTGGCGGCGGTGTTGACGCCGAGATTGGCCCACTTCTCACCCTTGTGAGCCGCCGGAATCTCACTGGCGTTATTGGGCAAGTCGCGGACGTGCCCCATCGAGGCTTCCACCTTGAAATCCTTGGGAAGGAAGCCGCGGATGGTGCGGGCCTTCGTCGGACTTTCAACAATGACCAGGGTGTGACCCACAGACCAGCGCCTTACCGCTTCCCTCTTTATCGCATCAAGCGCCCAAGTTGACAGCCCGGCGCAGCTACAGTCACCGACATCACAGCTCCCACCTCGCGGTCCCCTCGCTGATGTTCCTGCTGGGCGCCCTCTCCTCCGTGGCCGATGCGATCGGCAGTGGTGCCGGAACGGGAGGATTAAATCTCCAGCTCAACGCTGGCGCCATCGCCCCGGAGGCGGCGGTGCTGATCGCGCTGCTCACCTGCCTGCTGGTGGATCTCGCTGGCGAGAAGGCCGCCAGCCGCTGGGTGCCACCGATTTGTTATGCCGGCCTGGGCAGCGCCCTGGTGCTGCTTGCCCTGCAGTGGAACATCCCCGACCTGCAGCCCGCCTTCGTGGGCTCCTTCCTGGCAGACAACCTGGCGATTGCCTTCCGAGCCGTGGTGGCGGCCTCCACCTTGATTTCACTGCTACTCAGCTGGCGCTACGTGGAGCAGAGCGGCACACCGGTGGGTGAGTTCGCCGGCATTCTGCTGGCTGCCACCCTCGGCGCCATGTTCCTATGTGGCGCCACCGATCTAGTGACAATTTTCGTGTCCCTGGAAACTCTCTCTGTGTCTAGCTATTTGCTGGCCGGCTACATGAAGAGGGATGCCCGTAGCTCCGAGGCAGCACTGAAATATTTGCTGGTGGGTTCGGCCGCCGCGGCTGTATTTCTCTACGGCGCCTCCCTGCTTTACGGCCTCACCGGCGGCGCCACCGGCCTCGACGCCGTAGCCCTGGCCCTGCGCACCAGCGCCTCGCCCGTTACGGCTCTAGCCCTGGTTTTCGTGCTGGCCACGGTGGCCTTCAAAATCGCCGCGGTGCCCTTCCACCAGTGGACCCCCGACGTCTACGAGGGCTCGCCAACGCCGGTGGTGGCGTTCCTTTCGGTGGGCTCCAAGGCCGCCGGCTTTGCCCTGGCCCTGCGCATCCTGGTGGGCTGCTTCGAGAGCTTTGATGCCCAGTGGAAGCTGCTGTTCACCGTGCTTGCGGTGCTCAGCATGGTGCTGGGCAACGTGGTGGCCCTGGCCCAAACCTCGATGAAACGGATGCTGGCCTACAGCTCGATCGGCCAGGCCGGCTTCGTGATGATTGGCCTGGTGTGCGGCACCGAAGACGGCTTCGCCGCGATGGTGCTCTACATGGCGGCCTACCTGTTCATGAATCTAGGCGCCTTCGCCTGCATCATCCTGTTCTCGCTGCGCACCGGCTCCGACCGCATTGCTGATTACGCCGGCCTTTATCAGAAGGATCCGCTGATCACCCTGGGCTTAAGTCTCTGCCTGCTTTCCCTAGGTGGTATTCCGCCGATGCTCGGCTTCTTCGGCAAGATTTATCTATTTTTTGCCGGCTGGGCCGATCACCAATACCTACTGGTGGTGGTGGGTCTGGTCACCTCGGTGGTTTCGATCTACTACTACATCTCAGTGATCAAGATGATGGTGGTGAAAGAGCCCCAGGAAGCCTCCGATGTGGTCAAGGCTTACCCAGCCATCAATTGGTCTGTGGCTGGCCTGCCCGCCCTGCGCACCGCCCTGGTGGGCTGCGTGATTATCACAGCCGTGGGCGGCATTCTCTCCAACCCCCTATTCACCTGGGCCAGCCAGGCTGTTACCGGCACGCCGATGCTGGTTCAGGCCATTGGTTGAGCACAGGTCATTTGTTAAGAAGGTAGCAGCGATTTGATGGGCGATCCCGTTGCCCAACTTCAGGGCGTAGACAAGGTTTATGGCAGCGGCGAGATGGCCGTTAAGGCCCTCGATGGTGTGGATCTCACCGTCAATAGAGGGGATTACTTAGCAGTGATGGGAGCGTCCGGCTCCGGCAAAAGCACGGCCATGAATATTCTCGGCTGCCTCGACCGCCCCTCCAGTGGCAGCTACCGGCTCAACAACACCCCGGTGGAAGACCTCAGCGATGACCAGCTCGCTGATTTGCGCAACCGCGACCTGGGCTTTGTGTTTCAGCAGTTCCATCTGCTGCCCCAGTTGAGCGCCCTCGACAATGTGATCCTGCCGATGGTTTACGCGGGGGTGCCTGCGGCTGAGCGGCGCCAACGGGCACAGGCCGCCCTCGAGCGGGTGGGGCTGGGTCAGCGGCTAAATAACAAGCCCAATCAGCTCTCGGGCGGCCAGCAGCAGCGGGTAGCCATAGCCAGGGCGATCATCAACCAGCCCGCCCTGCTGCTGGCCGACGAGCCGACCGGGGCCCTGGATTCCCAAACCACCGCCGAAGTACTCGACATCTTCGATGCCCTGCATCGCGGTGGCATGACCGTGGTGATGGTTACCCACGAAGACGACGTGGCTGCCCGGGCCGAGAAAATCGTGCACTTCCGCGACGGCCGGATCCTGGGCTGAAGGATCCTCAGCTAAGGGTGCGGGGACGCTCCAGTCTCTCCAGTAGCTGTCCCATCAACAGGGCGATGGCATCGCTGCCGGCGGCCCCCTTGCCCGGGTCTAGATCACCAGGATCAACCGCCACCCAGCCGCCGTCGCCGGGCAGCCGCAGCTCGAAGTGCAGATGGGGTCCGCTGCTCAGGCCCGTGCTGCCGACCCGGCCGATTACCTCGCCCTGGCGCACCCGATCGCCCTCCTTGACGTAGAGCTCGCTGAGATGGCCGTAGAGGGTGCGGCGCCGCGGCCGGTCGTGTTCGACCTCAACCGCCAGGCCATAGCCACCCGCAAAGCCACTGCTCACCACCAAGCCGCCCAGGGCTGAAACCACTGGCGTGCCCTCTGGAGCCGCCAGATCGCGGCCCGCGTGCATCAGCCAGCTGCCCAGGATCGGGTGCAGCCGGTAGCCGAAGTTGCTGCTGGTGATGGCCGAACCAATTAACGGAAACAGCAGCTTGCGGTTGCCGTTGCCACCGATCGGAGCCGGGCGGGGCGTGACCCCAAAGACATCGGCAAGGCGGAAGCTACCGCCAGCGCCGGCCAGCAGGGCCGAAACCGGCACCGTGAGCGGCGGCAGCAAGCGACCTTCGCCGTCATAGCGGCCAAATTCAGGGCCAGCCTTACCAGTGCCTGCGCCGCCGTCATCTACGCCGTTGTTGGTACGGCCGCGCCAGCGCACCACCAAACCACTGCTGCACTCCTGCTGGGAAAGGGCGCCGCTCCTGCAAGCCTGCTGGTGGGCCGGCACGTTGAAGGGGGTCGTGCCTGAGCCCGAACGAATCCGGGCCCGCTCCACCGGACTAACCACCCCATCACGCACCAGCTCATCGAGGGAGGCATCAAAACGGGCCGGCGGCCGGCTCGGCAGGGCAGCCGGATCGGGACGCAGCGGCTGGGCCAGGGGCACGGGTGGTGGCGCTGGCGGCATCTCGATTGCCGGCTGGGGGTTGGCTCCAGCGGCAGCAGGCGAAGGGGCAAGGCCAGGACTGAGCTGGTCTTGGCCCCAGGCCAGGCCCACTCCCAGCAGGGGGGCTGCCATAAGGGGCAGAATCGCCAACAGGGCCCGGCCCCGAGGGCTTGGGGCAGCAGGATTTAGGGGGGCTTGCCCCGGTGGCTGGCGATCGCGCATAGGCGCCATTGTAAAAAATCTTGCCTAACCGCGCCCTGCCGAAGGAACGGCCTCAGAAGTGGCGCTGGAGGGCCAGCTCCCGCCCCTGCCGGCCGAGGCGCAGGCGGCCATCGGCATGCAGACCCAGCACCTGCCAAAGCTCACCGTCATGCAACCAGCCCGCTCCAGGGCGCCACAGCCGGGCCTCGGCGGCAGCGCGCACCTGGCAAGGCTGCTGGGCATGGGCCGCAGCCCATTCCAGGCCGGCAAGCACCCTGGGCAACAAGCGCTCTGGCCGTGCCAGGGGGTGGCCCTGGCGGCAGCCGAGGGCCTCTGCCACCGACAGGGCTCCAGGCGGCACCCGGTTGCAACCATTAAGACCAACCCCAACCTGGGCCGCGCGGATCCGCTGGCCCCGCAAGCGCATCCGGGGCAGCAACCCCGCAATTTTGCGATCCCCCACGAGCAGATCGTTGGGCCACTTGAGTTGCACCGCAAGCCCCAGAGCCTCGAGCTGCTGGGCCAGCCCCACCGCTACCGCAAGGCCCAGGGAGGCCGTTCCAGGCAAAGCCCCAGCCCAAGGAATGGCCGCACTTAGCCAGATCCCGCCCGCCGGCGACAACCAGGGCCGCCCCTGCTGACCGTGGCCAAAACGCTGGCGCCGAGCTGTTACCGCCAGCCGCTGCAGCGACATGCCTGCGGCCTGGCGTCGCTCCAGCCAGCGATCAAGTTCGATCTCGGTGCTGGCACACACCGGCAGGCGGCGCAACTGCCAGCTCAAAGGGTGGCCAGCCAGGCACCGATGCGGGCCGCACCAGCTTCGAGGTCAGCCACCGGATGCACCAGGGCAAGGCGCAGCCAGCCCTCGCCTCCGGGGCCAAAGCCATTGCCAGGCGTCAGGGCCACACCGGTGGCCTCGAGCAGGGCTGCACAAAAATCTTCGCTGCCCCAGCTGCGCTGGCGCGCCTGGGGCGGCAACTCCAACCACAAATAAAGCGCCATTGAGGGCCGCCGCACCGGCCAGCCCACCGCCTCAAGGGCGTCAGCCATGCGATCGCGCCGCAGCCGATATTCCTGCCGCAACTGACCAGGCCAATTCGGAGCCTGCTCAAGGGCCGCAATCGCCCCGGCCTGCAGGGCCAGGGACTGATTGAAATCCACCACCCCCTTGAGCTGGCGCAAGGCGCTGATCAACCACTCGGCACCGATGGCGAAAGCCAGCCGGTAGCCCCCCAAACACCAGCCCTTGGAAAAGGAGAAAAACTCAATGCCGCAGTCGCGCCAATGGGGTGCTCGCAACAGGGTCGGCGCCTCGCCATCGAGGGCCAGATCCACGTAAGGGTTGTCGTGGGCCAGCACCAGCCCATGGCGAAAGGCCCTTTCCGCCGCTTCATCCAGCCAGACCTGCTGGCCCGTAGTGGCAGTGGGGTTGTGGGGGTAGCCGAGCACCATCAACTTCAAGTCGTCCCACTGCTCTGGGCTGAGGGCATCAAAATCCGGTCGCCAGCCCGCCTCGGGATCGAGCGGCAACAACACCGGCTCAGCGGAAGCCAGGTGTAAGCCACCCAGGTGGGAGGGGTAGCAAGGATCGAGCAGTAGGGCCCGATCACCCGGGTTGAGCACCGCCAGGGGCAGGTGGGCCGTGCCCTCCTGGGAACCCACCAGCAACAGCACCTCCGTCTCCGGATCCACCTTCACCCCAAAGCGACGCTGGGCCCAATCGGCCACTGCCGAGCGAAAGGGCAGGGTCGCTGCGTGAAGGCAGTAGGAGGCGCTGGCGGGCTGACCAAGCTGGGCAGCGATCGCCTCGATGGCCGCCTCAGGGGGTTGCAGATCGGTGGAGCCGAGTGAGAGATCGAGGAGTGGGGATAGACCCCTGCTGGCGGCACGAGATGCGTAAGCCGATTTGCGCTGGTCATTGCGGGCGAAAACGCCGCTGCCAAGACGCGACAGGCGCTCAGATATGGGCATCCACAAAAGCCTGAAGCTGCGGTTTGGCCATGGCACCCTCGTGGCGTGCCAGTTCCTTGCCATCTCGGAACAAGATTAGGGCGGGCAGTCCCTGGATCTGCAAGCCATCGCGAATCACTGGGTTGGCGTCTGCCTCGAGCTTGCCCACCACCAGGCGACCCGCATATTCAGCAGCCATCCACTCCATCATTGGAGCCATCAGCCGGCAGGGACCGCACCATTCGGCCCACACATCCACCAGCACGGGCGTAGAACAATCGGTCACCTCAGCTTGGAAATTGGCATCGGTGAGATGAGCGACAGACACGACAGCAGCCCTTAAAAACGTATGCGTGCGGCGATTGTATGAAGCAGGGCAGCCGGCCGGAGACGAACTGCCAAGCCGCTCAAAGTTTGTCGATCGAACGCTTGAGCTCCTCGAGCTCCGGGTCTACCTCGCTCACCTTTACGGGCTCGAGCTGGGGAGCAGCTGAGCTTCCCAGGGGCAGGGATACCGGTGTCCCACCGGCGAGGCGATTTTTCAAAGCCGCCAATTCATCGTCAACCTCGGGGGCCCCTTCAAGGGCCGCAAACTGACTCTCCAAATCTGCTCCAGCCAGCTCAGCGGCGGCTTGGCTGCGAGCCTCCAGAGTCTGCACCTTTTCCTCCATGCGCTCAAAGGCGGCCATGGAGCTGTTGGTGCCGAGGCTGCCCACGGCGCTCTGCAGCTGCTCCTGGGCCTGGGCCGCCTGGGCCCGGGCCTTGAGCATGTCCTTTTTGGTTTTGGCCTCGGCGATCCTGCTCTCAAGTGACACCAAGCTCTTTTTGAGCTGGTCCACCTGACCCGCCTGGCTCTGCAGCTGGGTGTTGAGGGCAGTGGCGGTGTCTTGGCAGGTTTTGCGGCGCCCTAGGGCTTCGCGGGCCAGGTCTTCCTCACCCTTCTTGAGGGCCAGTTCAGCGCGCTCGTACCACGTTTTAGCCTGGGAACCGGCCTGCTCGGCCTGGTTCTGGATGCGCTTTTGGCTAGCGATAGCAGTAGCCACCGCCTGGCGAAGCTTGATCAGGTCCGACTGCATGTCGGCCACCGATTGATCCAAAATCTTGGAAGGGTCCTCCATCGCGCCTACCGCCGCATTGGCGTTGGCGCGGATCAGGCGGCTGAGGCGGTCGAAGAAGCCCATCGGAGGCTGCAGGGGCAAGGCTTGAGGTTAGCCAGGGTTTGGCTTGATTCACCAGCGGGATTGCCGCACCGCCGATAGGGTCAAGCCATGGCCAAGGCCCCCCGACAGCAAACCCGCCAACTCGGCAATCTGAGCCTGCTGATGCCGCCACCCCGGCAGCCCGCCAGCGCCCTGGCCAGCTGCCTGCGGGAATTGGAGCAAAGCTGGCAGCAGGGCGGACACCTGGCAGCCCTATGGCAGGCCTGGCCCCGCATCGCCGGCGCCCAGCTGGCACCCCACTGCCGGCCCCTGCGGCTGCACAGCGGCCTGCTCACCGTGGGCGCCGCCCCTGGCCCCTGGCTGCAGGCGCTCCAATACAACCGCCACCAACTGCTGGGGGCCCTACGCGCCAACGGCTTCACCGTGCGCGACATACGCCTGGAGCAGCACCACCCCAGCGCCGCCGTAGCCCCCGGCCGCCAGCAGGAGGAAGAGGTGTGGAGCGTCCATCCCAGCCGGGTGGACGTCCACGGCATGGCTAGCTGTCCCCGCTGCACCAGCCCGGCCCCCGCCGGTGAGATGGCCCGCTGGGGCCATTGCAGTTTCTGCCGGCAAAAGCAGCTGACCCAGTCTTTAGAAGGCGCGCAGCCTCAGTAGCGCTCGGGGCGCTGCAGCTGCCAGTCAGCGGCCACCCCCTGCCGCTGCAGCTGGGCCGCCCGCTGCTCCAGGCGACTGCGCTCCAGGCGCCAGAGGGCATAGATACCGCGGCGACTCAATAGCTGGGGTTTAAGTCCCTGCCAGTGGGGCTGGGCGGCGGTGCCGGAATCAATCACCACCAACACACTCGGCTGCTGCGACGACGTGCTGGCGGGTTGGCCTGGGCGGCTCTCATGCCGCAGGCGATCGGCCAGGTTCAACAGGTGCTGGGGCTCATCACCCTCGAAGATCACCACCCGGCGGCTGTAGTAGTGCAGCGAGGGTTTGAGCATGCCGAGCATCGCCAGCGGCTCGCTGGGCCGGCGGGCGGAGCGGGCCTCAGCCGCGAGCTCCCGCACTGGGGCGGCCCGCAGCCGATCACCCAACTCCACCAGCGGCAGCAACACGGCCGGCACAAACGCTGCCAACGGCAGCTGCAGGGCCAGCAGGCCCGACAGAGCGTCCTTGCGCCAGCCTGCCCAGGCCCCCAGCAGCAGGGCTAGGGCCCAGAAGGCCGCGGCCAGGGGCACCCAAGGCGCCGCCAACAGCTCAGCCACCAGGCTGGGCATCTCGGGGGCCTCAATCAGCGGCAGCCAAAGGGGTCCTGCCGCGAAGCCCCCGGCCAGGACCGCCGTGAGCAGCAGGCTCAGCCCCCAGGCCCAGCGCCGGCACCGCTGAGCAGCCAGGGCCACCAGCAGGCCCGCCGCCGGTGTGGCCGGCAGCCAGTAGCTGGGCAGCTTGGTGGCGGCCGCAGTGAAAAACAGAAACACCGCCAGCAGCCAGCAGGCGGCGAAACGCTGCAGGGAGAGCTCGGGCGCCAGCGGCTCGGCCGGCAGCCAGCGCCAGCGCAGGCGCCCCAGGCCCTGGGCCAGCCCCAGCAGCAACAAGGGCGTGACCGGCAAGCTGGCTATCCCCAGCACGGGCACGAAGAACCACCAGGGCGCCTGGTGGTTGTTCACAACCGCGGTGAAGCGCTGCAGATTGTGGTAGCCCAAAAAGCTCTGCCAGAACGGCTCTCCCTCTACCAGCAGCGCCAGTCCAAACCAGGGCAGCGCCACCAGGGCGGTGAGTGCCAGTCCAGGCAGGGGCCGCAGCCGCGCCCACAGCCCGCCCAGATCCGCCTGCAGCCAGCCAAATAAAAGAAGGGTGAGCCCCAGCAAAAGCACCGCCACCGGCCCCTTGGCCAGCACCGCCAGCCCCAGCACCAGCCAGGCCTGCCACCAGCGGCGCCCGCCTGCGGCGTAGCAGCGCCAGCTCAGCAGCAGGCTGAACCCCAGACACCCAGCCAGTAGAGCATCACTCACGGCGATGCGGCCCCACACCAACGCCAGGGGCGAAAGGCCGTAGGCCAGGGCGGCCGCCAGCGCCGTGGACCCTGGGGCCCGGGAGCGCTGGGGCCAGCGCAGCAGCGTGTGGGCCAGGCCCAGCATCAGCGCCACGCTGGCCAGGGCCGAGGGCAGCCGCGCCGCCCAGGTGCCAAGGGGGTTCCAGGCCTGCTGCCCCGGCAGGGCATAGAGGGCCCCCATCAACCAATAGACAAGCGGCGGCTTGTCGTAGCGGGGCAGGCCGTTGACGCGGGGAATCAGCCAGTCGCCCGTTTCAGCCATGGCCCGCGCCGAGGCGGCGAACAGCGGCGGTGTTTCATCCACTAGCCCCGTGCTGCCGAGCTGCCACACGAACAGCAGCAAGCCGATCGCCAGGGTGCACAGCAAGACGAGGCGATGGCGGGTCAGCGTGGCCGGTGGCGGCTCAGCACTTAGCAGATCTGGCGTTAAGCGCTGTGGCAGAGAGCGTTTTGCCGAAGCATTCAACGTACTGAAGCGACGTGCGACCGCTGGTGGCAAGCCGGACCTGGCAGTTCCTGCCAACCGCCATTAAGCAGATCGGCGATCTCGGCGGCGGCTAGGAGCGTGTCGCAAGTTGCGGTGAGGCCAGGAAGCGGTGATTGAGCTCCTGTGATTGCGGAATATCCGATCGCAGCCGTGGGGACATGAACCAGGACCTCAGGCCGTTGCCAGCGATGCCCGGA